>NZ_JBSGXP010000009.1:0-90858 GCF_053610105.1 Kitasatospora sp. NPDC054939
TCGAGGTGGCCGATGTTGCCCTTGAGCGAGCCGATGGTGCAGGAACCGGTGCCGCCGAACGCCCGGGACAGCGCCTGCACCTCGATCGAGTCGCCCAGCGAGGTGCCCGTGCCGTGGGTCTCGACGTAGTCGATGTCCGCGGGGGAGACGCCCGCGTCGGTGTGCGCGGCGGCGATCACGGCGGCCTGGCCGGTCACACTGGGTGCGGTGAAGCCGACCTTCACCGCACCGTCGTTGTTGACGGCCGATCCCCTGATCACGGCGTGGACGGTGTCGCCGTCGGCGAGCGCGTCCTCCAGCCGCTTCAGCACGACCACGCCGACCCCGGTGCCGAAGACGGTTCCCCGGGCGTCCGCGTCGAACGGGCGGACGTGCCCGTCCGGGGAGACGAAGGATCCGTCCTGGTAGAGGTAGCCGGTGCCCGGGTTCGGGTCGACGTGGACGCCGCCCGACAGGGCGAGGTCGCACTCCCCGGCGAGCAGGCTCCGGCAGGCCGTGTGTGCCGCGACCAGCGCGGTCGAGCACGCGGTGCGCATCGAGACGGCGGGGCCGCGCAGGTCGAGCTTGTACGACACCCGGGAGGCCAGGAAGCCGAGTTCGTTGCCGACCAGGATCTGGGTCTGGCCCAGGGTCTCCACGATCTGCTGGTGCGAGTAGACGTGCTGGACGTAGCGGTTGGCGCCCGCGCCGCCGAAGACGCCGATGCCGCCGTCGTACCGGGCGGCGTCGTAGCCGGAGTTCTCCAGCGCGGACCAGGCCGTCTCCAGGAAGAGGCGGTGCTGCGGGTCCATGATCTCGGCCTCGCGGGCGGTGTACCCGAAGAACTCCGCGTCGAACAGGTCGCTCCCGGCGAACCGGGGGGCGGCCTTGACGTAGTTCGGCTGCCCGTGGACCTCGGGGGGCACCCCGGCCTCGGCCAGCTCCTCGTCCGTCAGGGCGACGATCGACTCGACGCCGTCGCGCAGGTTCGACCAGAACTCGGTCAGGTCTCCGGCGCCGGGGAAGCGCCCCGCCATCCCGATGATCGCGACACCACCGCCGGCCGCCTTCACCGGGAGGCCCGCAGGTTGTCGATGAGGACGGCGAGCGTGCGCACGGTGGGGCCCTCGTAGACGATGGTGAGCGGTACGGTCACGGCCAGCTCCTGACGCAGTCGGTGGACGACCCGGAGGCCGAGCAGTGAACTGCCGCCCAGTTCGAAGAAGTTGTCCTGCACGCCGACGCTCTCCACGCCGAGCAGCTCCTGCCAGATCTCCGCGACCCGGTGTTCGGTCTCGCCGTTCGGTGCGACGAAGGGGTTGCGCAGGTTGGGGCGCTCGTGCCGTCGGGCCGGGGCCGGAGTGTCGGCGACCGGGTCGGACCAGAGTTCGTGACGTAGCATCAGATCGCCGGTGGAGATGACGATCTGCGGCTGCGGAGCCGCGTTGAGCAGGCTGTCGACCACCTGTCGCCCTTCGGCCGGCGTGAGGGCCAACTCCCGCACCGCCGCACCGAGTTCCGAATCGGCCCGGTCCTGGTTCGAGAAGTACCAGGCCTCCCAGTTGACGCTGGTCCAGGGCAGGGCGGCGCTGTGGTGCCGCTGGGCGAAGGCGTCGAGCGCGGCGTTCGCGGCGGCGTACGCGCCGAAGCCGAGGCCGCCGAGCAGCGAGGCGATCGAGGAGCAGATGACCGCGAAGTCCAGGCGCTGGTCGGCCAGCGCCTCGTGCAGCACCTGGGTGCCGTAGAGCTTGGGACCGAAGTGCCAGGAGGCCTCCTCCCGCTTCAGCACCGCGACCTCCCGGTGGGCGGCGGTGCCGGTCGTGCCGGCGCAGTGCAGCAGGCCGTCGATCGGGCCGAACTCCCGCAGGACGCGGTCCTTCAGGGCCAGCACGGCCGCCGGGTCGGAGACGTCGGCGGCGGCCACCAGGACCTCGGAGCCGAGCGCCTCGATCTCCCGGACGGCACCGATCACGGCCCGCACCGACTCCGGGTGCTGCGGGTCGGCCCAGCTCTCCCGGGGCGGCAGGCCCGTCCGCCCGATCAGCACCAGGCGCACCTTCGCCCGGTCGACGAGGGCGCGGGCCATCAGCAGGCCGATCTTCCCCAGGCCGCCGGTGACGAGGTACACCCCGCCGTCCCGGACCGGCGCGTCCTCGCGCGCGGGCGGCGTGCAGGTCACGTACGAGGGCGCCCAGCGGTGGCGTCCGCGCAGCGCGATCGTGCGCTCGCCGGGCGGGGCGGCGAGGTCGGCCAGCAGGTCGTCGACCAGCCCGGGCGCGGCCTGCCCGCCGTCGAGGCGCAGGTCGAACTGGACGCAGCTGAGCGAGGGGTACTCCTGCGGCAGCACCTTGCACAGGCCCTGGACGGTGGCCTTGGGCGGGCAGAGCGGCTCGTCCCCGAGGACGGCGTAGACCTCGCTGGACAGCACGTCCCAGCGCTGTTCCCGGGTCGTCAGCTCGTCCTCGGTGGCCTGGACCCAGTGGACCAGGCTGTCGAAGGAACGGTTCAGCAGGGCCCGGACGTCCTCGGGGGCCGCCGCCCGGTCGGCGTCGTCGCCGACGCTCCAGCAGTGCACCACGCGCTCGGGCAACGCTCCCTCGGCGCGCAGTGCCTCGGCGAGCCGGTGGAAGTGGTCCGCTCGGGCGGGGTCGAGGACGTACTCGCGCTCGCCCCCGTGCTGCCATTCGGCGCCCTGGACGACCGTGCGCACGGTGGCGCCGAGGGCTTCGAGCCGGTCGGCGAGGCCGTGGCCGACACCGGCCGCGTCCGCGAAGACGAGCCAGCTCCGGCTGGCCAGCTCCGCCTCGGCGGGCCGGGGTGCGGCGGCGAGCCGCTGCCAGGACGGCGCGTAGAACCACTGCGGCAGGGTGCCGCGCCGCTGCTGGGCCGAGCCCCCGCCGCCGGGCCGGGCGGCGCCGGGTTCGAGCCAGTAGGTGCGCCGCTGGAAGGGGTAGCCGGGCAGTGGCACCCGGCGGGCGCCGACCGGGGCCGGGAAGGGGCGGGCGCGGCCGGCCAGCCAGAGGCGTCCGGCGGCCCGCAGGAGTGCGGTGCGGTCGCTCTGCCCGAGGAAGGCGCCGGGCAGGGAGGGGACGACGACCCGGTCGGTGCCGGCCGCGGCGGGGTGCTGGAGGGCCCCGGGGGTCAGGGTCGGCGCGGGGCCGATCTCGACGATCGCGATGTCCGGGACGGACCACACCGTGGCCAGGCCGTCCGCGAATCGCACGCTCTCCCGGACGTGCCGGGCCCAGTACTCGGGGCTGGTGGCCTCGTCGTCGGTGATCCAGGTGCCGGTCAGGTTGGAGACGAACGGCAGGGCCGGAGCGTTCAGCCGCACCGAGCGGACCAGTTCGGCGTAGCGCTCGACGACGGGGTCCATCATCGGGGAGTGGAAGGCGAAGCGGGTGGTCAGCCGACGGGTGGCGATGTCGGCGGCCAGCAGTTCGCCGGCCACCCGCTCGATGCCCTCGACGGTGCCGGAGAGCACGCAGGTCTGCGGGCCGTTGATCGCGGCGAGGCAGACCTCCGCGTCCGTGTACCGTGCGACGGCCCCCTCGGAGAGCGGTACGGCGAGCATCGCGCCCTCGCCCTGCTCCTCGATCAGCCGCGCGCGCTCCGCGACCAGACGCAGCGCGTCGGGCAGCGAGAAGACCCCGGCCACGCACGCCGCGACGTACTCGCCCAGGCTGTGGCCGATCATCACCTCGGGCTCGACCCCCCAGGCGGCCCAGAGCTTGACCAGGGCGTACTCAAGGGCGAACACCGTGGGGTATCCGAGGCGCGGCTGGTCCAGCGGGTGCTCGCTGCGCTCCGGCTGGAGCAGCAGCTTGCGGAAGTCGAAGGGCTGCCCGGGAGCGGCGGCCGCGAACTCGTCGACGGTGAGGACGAATGCGCGGATGTCCGTGCCGAGCAGGGGCTCCAGCAGCCCGGCGCACTCGTCCAGCGCGTCCCTGAACTCGGCCTCCTGGGCGTAGAGTTCGCGCGCCATGCCGGGGAACTGGGCGCCGAAGCCGGTGAACATGAAGGCTACCGGCCGGTGCGTCGCCTCGGGTGCGGTCGCGGTGAGCAGTCGGCCGTCGTCGCGGGCGTCGAGCGCCTCCAGCGCCTCCTCGGTGCTGCCGGCGACCAGTGTCCGCCGGTACGGGAACGCCCGGCGGCCCCGCTGGAGGGTGAACGCGACATCGTCCAGGGGGAGTTCGCGGTGCGCCCGGAGGTGGTCGTGCAGCTGGTCGGTGGCCGCTTCCAGGGCCTCCGGGCTCTTGGCGGAGAGCACCAGCAACTGCTCGGCGCCGTCCGCCGGCCGGGGCTCGCGCGCCAGCTCCGGGGCCTGCTCGAGGATGACGTGGGCGTTGGTGCCGCCGAGCCCGAAGGAACTGACCCCGGCGCGGCGCGGGCCGTCGCCCTCGGGCCACGGCAGCAGCTCGGTGTTGACGTAGAACGGGCTGGCGGCCAGGTCGATCCGGGGGTTGGGCCGCTCGAAGTGCAGGGTGGGTGGCAGCTGCCCGTGCTCCACGGCCAGTACGGTCTTGATCAGTCCGGCGACCCCGGCGGCCGAGTCGAGGTGGCCGATGTTGGTCTTGGCGGATCCGAGGGCGCAGCTGTGCTCCGGCACGCCGGAGTAGGCCGAGGCGAGCGCGGAGAACTCGATCGGATCACCCAGGATGGTGGCCGTCCCGTGCAACTCGACGTAGCCGATGCTCGCGGCCGGCACGTCCGCGTTCGCCAGCGCGGTGGAGATAGCGGCGGACTGGGTGGCGGCGCTGGGCGCGCTGAAGCCGGCCCGGCGGGAGCCGTCGTTGTTCAGGGCGGAGCCCTTGATGACCGCGTGGATGTGGTCGTTGTCGGTGATCGCGTCCTTGAGGCGCTTGAGCACCACCATCCCGACACCGTCGCCGCCCACGGTCCCCTGGGCGCAGGCGTCGAAGGTGCGGCAGTAGCCGTCCGGCGAGAAGATGCCGTCCGGGCGGTAGACGTACCCCTTGCTCCTGGTCCCGTCGACGGCGACGCCGCCGGCCAGCGCGGTGTCGCACTGGTAGGCCAGCAGCGCCTGGCACGCCTCGACCACGGCGACCAGCGAAGTGGAGCAGGCGGACTGGATGCTGAGGGCGGGGCCCTCCAGCCCGAGCTTGTAGGAGACCCGGCTGGCGAGGAAGTCGGGCCGGTTGCCGATCACCGTCTGCTTGTCGCCGAGGATCTGCGCGGCGCCGGGCTGGGAGGCGATGTTGACGAGCAGGTAGGTGTTGTTGCCCGCACCCGCGTAGACGCCGACCAGGCCGTCCTGGCGATCGCCGTCGTGTCCGGAGCTCTCCAGAGCGGCCCAGGCGCACTCGAGCAGGACCCGGTGCTGGGGGTCCATGAGTTCGGCCTCGCGCGGGGAGTAGCCGAAGAAGGCGGCGTCGAACTTCTCGCTGTCCTCCAGCACGTACCCCGCGCCGACGAAGTTCGGGTCGGCCATGGTGGCGGCGTCCACGCCCCGGGCGGCGAGCTCCTCGTCCTCGAAGCGGGTGACGGAGCAGACGCCGGCTTTGAGGTTGCTCCAGTACTCCTCGACCGTCCGGGCGCCGGGGAAGCGGCCGGCCATGCCGATGACGGCGATGTCCAGACTGTCGTCGAACTCGGAGAACCCGTCGGCCTGTTCGGAGTCACGCTCAGAGTCCGGCTCGGTGTCCACGGTGGGGGCGAGCTCGGGGGAGTACTCACTCATGGTGACCTCGCTTCGCTTGCAACTGCTGCTGGCGGCGCTTCAGTAGGGCGTTCTGCTGGGCCCCCCGGCTGCGGGTGGTGACGGGTGCCGCCCCCTGCTTGTGCTGCGAGAGCAACTCGGCCTGGGCCCGGACGGTGGTGTGCTGGAACAGGTCCAGCAGTTCGATCTCCCGGCCGGTCGCCGCCCGGAGCCGGTGGTGCAGCTCGACCATGAGCAGGGAGTGCCCGCCGAGGTCGAAGAAGTTCTGGTCGGCGCCGACCGCCTCGATGCGGAAGACCTCCTGCCACACCCGCGCCACCAGCCGCTCCAGCTCGTTCCGCGGTGGCAGCGGCGCGGCGGCGGGCTCGGTGGGCCGGGGCAGCTTGCTGCGGTCGACCTTGCCGTGCCCGGAGAGCGGCAGCCGGTCGAGTGTCACCATCGCCTGCGGGACCATGTGCGGGGAGAGTCGCGCCCGCAGGTGGCGCTCCAGCCCGGCGGTGCTGAACCCGGGGCCGTACGGCTCGATGTAGGCGACCACCTGCCGGTTGCCGGGGAGGTCCTCGCGGACGATGGCGATGGCGTGGCGCACCTCGGGGTGGCTCTTCAGGGCGGCCTCGATCTCGCCCAGGGCGACCCGGAAGCCGCGGACCTTGATCTGGTCGTCGCGCCGGCCGAGGAAGGCGATCGTCCCGTCGGCCAGGCGGCGGACGATGTCGCCGGTGCGGTAGAGGCGGGAGCCCGGCCCGCCGCCGAGGGTGTCCGGGACGAAGGCCGCAGCGGTGAGGTCGTCCCGGCGGTGGTAGCCACGGGCGAGGTTGTCGCCGCCGATCAGCAGCTCGCCGGCGACGCCGACGGGCGTGGGCCGGCCTGCGGGGTCCACGACGTGGGCCTGGGTGCCCGGCAGGGGAACACCGATCGGCGCGGTCTCCCATTCGGCGTCCGGGTGGTCGGCCACGGCGAGGGTCAGCACGCCAACGGTGGTCTCGGTCGGGCCGTAGTGGTTGAAGACCCGGCAGTGCGGCACCAGGCGCTGGAGGGCGCGCAGCCAGCGCCAGTCGGAGGCCTCGCCGCCGATGACCAGCAGACGGCGCGGCAGGAGCTCAGCGAAGCGCGGGGAGGACTGGAGGGCCCGGAGGTGGGAGGGCGCGATCTTCAGGCAGTCGACCCCCCAGATCTGCACCCAGTCGGCCAGCCGGTCGGCGTCCAGGGCGCTTTTGCGGGAGATCAGGTGCACCTCGCCGCCCGTGCACAGCGGCGGGGCGAAGGCCGTGACGCTGGAGTCCACCGTCAGCGGCTGCACCATCGCGAAGCTGAGCGGCCCGTCGATGCCGAGCCGCCGGATGACGGCGCGGGTGTAGCCGACGAGCTGGCGGTGTTCGATCACCACGCCCTTGGGCTTGCCGGTGGAGCCGGAGGTGTAGAGCAGGTACGCGGCATCGCCGCAGGCCGAGCGCTCAGGGGGCGGGTTCTCCGTCGGGCGGCCGGCCAGCACGGCCAGCTCGGCGTCGAGTTCGATCACCTGGTGTGCGGTGCCGAGCGGAGCCGTCGCGACCACGGCCCGCACGGCCGCGTCGCGGAGGATGCCGTCCCGCCGCTCGACCGGGTCGTTCGGATCCACCGGTACGTACGCGCCGCCGGCCTTGAGGACGCCGAGCACGGCCACCAGCAGCCGCACGTCGCGGTCGGCGCAGATGCCCACCGTCACCTCGGGGCCGACCCCGATCTCGCGCAGCAGGTCGGCTAACTGGTTGGCCCGGCAGTTGAGTTCGCGGTAGCTGAGGGAGGCGCCCTCCGCCCGGACCGCGATCGCCTCCGGGGTGCGGGCGGCCTGCGCCTCGAAGAGCCGGTGGAAGCTCAGGTCCGTCGGCTCGCCCGCGACGCCGTTCAGCGTGGCGACGGTGTGCTCCTCCTCGGCGGTGAGCAGGGGCAGCTCGGCCACCGGCCGGTCCGGATCGGCCGTCGCGCCTTCGAGGAGCCGGAGCAGGTGCTCCACCGCGCGGCGGGCGGTGGCGGGATCGAGGACATCGGTCGCGAAGACCAGCTGACCGGTCAGTTCGCCCTCGGCGTATGAGAGGTGCAGATCCAGGTCGCAGGATGCGGTCTCCGGGGCGACGCGCGGCGCCGGCCGGCAGGAGAAGCCCGGCCACAGATGTACGGGCGTCGCGGTACGGGCCTGCTCGGCCTCCGCCAGCCGGGCGCCCGCCAGCCGGACCAGCTCCCGGAAGCTCCCGCCGACCTCGGCGCGGACCGGGGTGGTCAGCCCGGCGCCGTTGGACACCCCGACCACGAGCTCGGACTGCCCGCTGTACCGGTGCAGCAGTGCCAGGTAGAGGGCGAAGGCCGCCGCCGGGAGCCCGGCTCCACAGGCTTCACCCAGCTGCCGCAGCGCGGCCGTCGCCGAAGGGGACACCATGAAGGGCACTGAGTCGCCGCGGAGGTCCCGCTGCGCCGGATGGGCCCGGTCCAACGGGAGCTCCGGCGCGACGGGAAGATCGGCGAGGTGCCCGCCGATTTCGGTGCCGGGCACGGGCGTTGCGGAGTGCGGGAGTTTCATGAAGGTTGCCTTGAGGAGTTCGGGGCGAGGACGTACGTCACCCGTCCTGCCGGAGCGGGGCCACGGCTACGCGGGTCGCTTGGTGCAGAGGTAGACCTGGTTCCGACGGTGGTCGGCGGGCACGTCGATGATCTCGACCGATTCCGAGAGCGAGTGCAGCAGTGCCTCGAACGGGCCGGGGGCGTAGCGGTTGAGCCAGATGTAGCCGTTCGCCGTCTCCCGCCGCAGCAGTACCTCGGGCTCCTGCGGTACCTGGAACATGCAGATCGCCACGGTGCGGCGGGCGACCCGGAACAGCTCGCGGACGGCGGTCTCGTAGTACGGCAGGTGCTCCAGCAGGTGGCGGCAGTTGACCACGTCGAACGAGCCGTCGGGGAAGGCGAGGTCGGTGACGCTCATCTGCCGCCACCGCGCCTCGGGGTGGAGCTCGCGGCAGTGGGCGAGGGCGGCCTCGCCGATGTCGATGCCGGTGTAGTCGACCTCCAGGCCGGCCGCCAGCAGGTGGCGGTAGGTGACCCCGGAGAGGATGCCGCAGTCGAGCAGTTCGAACGGCGCCCCGGCCTGGAGGGCCGCGATCCGCTCGGTCACGGCCGAGTGCGACGGATGCGCGGCTCGGACGTCCTCGCCCATGTGGGCCACGTCGGAAGTCCGGGCCCAGAGCGATCCCGTGTCCACTGCGGATTCCGTGACCGGCGTTGCGGAGTGATGGAGTGTCATGAGATTGCCTCGCGACGGTCGGGGGCAGGGGCGCGCGTCGTCCGTCCTGCCGGATGGGCAGCGGCTACGCGGATCGCTTGGTGCAGAAGAAGATCCGGTTTCGACCGTTGTCCGCGGTGACGTCGACGGTCTCGACCGATTCCGAGAGCGAGTGAAGCAGTGCCTCGAACGGGCCGGGGGCGTAGCGGTTGAGCCAGATGTAGCCGTTCGCCGTCTCCCGCCGCAGCAGTACCTCGGGCTCCTGCGGTACCTGGAACATGCAGATCGCCACGGTGCGGCGGGCGACCCGGAACGCCTCGCGGACGGCGGTCTCGTAGTACGGCAGGGTTTCCAGCAGGTGGCGGCAGTTGACCACGTCGAACGAGCCGTCGGGGAAGGCGAGGTCGGTGACGCTCATCTGCCGCCACCGCGCCTCGGGGTGGAGCTCGCGGCAGTGGGCGAGGGCGGCCTCGCTGATGTCGATGCCGGTGTAGTCGACCTCCAGGCCGGCCGCCAGCAGGTGGCGGTAGGTGACCCCGGAGAGGATGCCGCAGTCGAGCAGTTCGAACGGCGCCCCGGCCTGGAGGGCCGCGATCCGCTCGGTCACGGCCGAGTGCGAGGGATGCGCGGCCCGTCCGTCCTCGCCCATGTAAGCGACTTCGGAGGTCTGCGCCCAAAGTGATTCCGTGTTCACTGCTCTGACTCTCCAGACTGCTGAGCGAAGCCGGACATGGCGGCACGATCACCGATCGGACCGTTGCGCGATCGAGACCGGGCGATGGCCTGCTTCGGAACACACCGTCGCGGCGGCCCCAGGGGCTATCCGGTCTGCCGTCAGCGCACCCGCCGATCGGTCAGAAAGCTGCTCCTTCCGCGGATTCGGGATCGTAGACGGCGGCCGGCCCGAACATCCGCGCGTGCTTCGCCGCGGCGAGGGCCAGCGTGCCGCTCGCATCCCGGGCGGCCGCGACCTCGGCCAGTTGGTTGACCATGGCGGGCGTCGCCAGCCCCTGATCGCGCAGCTCGGGGGAGCGGGACATCAGGACCATGGCCGCGGTGGTGTAGCCCGAGTCGACCCAGGACTGCCAGATCGCGTCGCGGTCCTGCTCCTGGCCCGCGAAGAGCTCCTCGCGGCGATCGTGCCGACGCGTGGGGACCGGGCTGTGGCCGCGGGCCTCCGCGCGCAACCGGACCCGCCGGCCCGCGATGTAGGCAACGGCGGCGCCCTTGCGGATGGCGAAGTTCAGGGCCTGTGCCGCCGTGTGCACCACCGGCTCACCCTTGTCGTTCAGGGAGGTGTTGCACACCATCGGCACCCCGGTGGCCCGCCGGAACGCCTCGATCGCCCGGTAGAGCAGGGGGTTGGTCCCGGCGGACAGGGTCTGGCGCCGGGCCGAGTCGTCGAGGTGGAGGATGGCCGGGACGAGCCGGCGCTTGGACTCGGTGACGTACGCCGTCTCGAGCATGTAGGGCGAGGGCCAGGGGTCCTCGAACCACTCGCCGCTGTACTCCTCCAGGACGATCGGGGCGACGGGGCGCCACCACTGCCGGCCCTTCCAGTCGTTCAGCAGGTCCTTCGACCGGGGCGAGCGGGGGTCGGCGAGGATGCTCCGGTGGCCCAGCGCTCGCGGACCGATCTCGGCCGCCCCGTCCGCCCACACCAGCGGTCCGGTGGAGAGGTCCTCGACGAACTGGGCCTCGGTGAAGTCCTGGACGTCATCGATGAAGTCGTCGAACTGCCGCAACGCGCTCTCGACGTCGGTCAGTTCGGAGCCGTAGTAGGCGGACTTGAGCTGGAAGCCGCCGCCCGGGAGCAGGCCCTCGCCGAGGAGGCCGAGGAGGCCGAGCCCTAGGGACTGGCCGGAGTCGTTGGCGCTCGGCGGAGTGAGCAGGCCCTTGAAACCGTAGCGGCGAAGGAGGAAGGAGTTGGTCGGGCAGTTGAGGGCGAAGCCCCCGCTCAGGGAGAGGTACGCCTGGCTCGGTTCCACTCCCGCCGACTCCAGCAGCCGGTCGACGTTGCGCACCATGACGAGTTCGCAGGCCGTCTGGACGATCTTCATGACCGCGGACTGCAGGTGCTCCCGGTCGCTGAAGCGGCTGTCCAACTCCATGGACGGCAGCTGGGATTCGGCTGCACGGATCACGTCCTGGACGAACGGGAGGGTGTCGACCAGCGGTACCCGCCGACCGCCGAACAGCTCCAGCTCCCGCACCGCCGCCTCGGTGTCGAAGGCGATTTCGGTGGGGCAGGCCGACGCCAGGGCCATCAGGGTGCCGGGCTCCTTGTCGAACTCGGCTGACGCGGCGTCATAGATGGGAGCCGGGGACTCGACCGGAGCGAAGTCGACGTCGCCCTTGGTGGACACGCAGCCGGTGTACCAGTACTTCTTGCTCGCCGGGTCGAGGCCGAAGTCGGGCCGGCCGTCCAGGGCGAGTCCGATGATGGTCTCGCTGCGGAACGCCTCGGAGTCGAGCAGCAGCCCGCTGTAGAGGTGGGCGAGGCTGTGGATCGGGAAGTCCTCGGCGCCGGCCGGCAGCTTGATGTCCGCATGATGCGGCAGGCCGGGCGTGCCCCAGGACAGGCTCACGTCCTCCGGGGAGAGCCCCTCGTCCGCGAGCAGCTCGGCCAGTACCTTGTGGTAGCGGTCGATGGTGAACAGGGGCCAGAAGTGGTGCTTCTGCCCGCTGAAGCGCTCAAGCTCCCAGACCCTGACCAGTTCGACCCGCGAGTCGTGACTGCGCCAGAGCGCGATGTTCTGGTCATGGCGCGGCGCTATGACGGACAGGCTGCCGGGTGGAGAGATGTAGCTCGACAGGAAGTACTTCGCAGCTGGGTACGCGGTCACGATGTCCCCTTCGGCGGTTGGGCAGTGGCTACTTCTTCTTCGGGCCCGACGGTCCTGGAAGCGGTCGGCTATAGGCGGTCGTGAGACTGCCGGGGCGTGCTCGACCGGGCCCCGGTGTGTACCGGCGGCGTCAGGTGCGTCAGACTGCCCGGGTGGGTGCGATCGGGCCTCGGGCCGGAATCCCGGCGGCCGCCTGCTCAGAGGCTTCGGCCGGCTACGGGGCTGCGGGGTGGGATCGGCGGGGACGGACTCCGGTCCCCTCATCCGGATGCGTCGGCTCCAGGGCAAGCGACGGGATCGCCTGAGCCCGGTCGTGCCGTCGTGCCGGGACTACTTCGAAGCGATCCGGCCCTCGACGAGCTGGACCAGCTCGCCGACGTTGGCCACGGTGAACATGTCGACGACGTCCAGGTCGACGTCGAACGTGCTCTGGATCGAGACCATCAGGCGGAGCAGCGACACGGAGGTGGCGCCGAGGTCATCGAAAGTCCTGTCCAGCGAGACCTCAAGGGGAGCGAATACTTCGGAAATCACCGACATCAAGTTGTCGGACTGCTCGTTCGACATTTCGTATTCCCAGATCTCTTCTATTCAAAGCTTATCTAGGTAATTGACCCTATGGCGTTGATGAGGCAGCGTCAAGGCCCATCTTTGGGTTGGGATGATACGTGGCACGATGTCCAAATTGCGCCATGTAAGGTCGAGTGGACGGGACCAAGGCTTCGGGTGCGAAGCTGGCATGGCCAACGAACTGCCCTGTTGCTATATTCGGCCTGACCGGGGCTCGACAAGCCGCGCCTGCCCTAGGGTAGGCTGCCCGAGGTTTCACCGCACAGCCACAGTACTGGGGGTACTGGTGTTAGAAATCAGCTTTCGGCCTCTCACACCAATCACTGGCGCGGAGGTGGAAGGCGTCGATCTCGCTGCGAACCTGTCGCCGGCCGTCGTGGCCCGCCTCCGTGAGGCCCTGCTGCGCCACAAGGTCCTCGTTTTCCGCGATCAGCCGATGAGCGACGCGCAACACGTCGAACTCACCAATGCTTTCGGCGGTGCCACTGCGGCCCATCCCATCGTGAACGGCCTGCCCGAAGAGCCCGCCGTGCTGCGGACCGCGCTGTCCGAGGAGCGGCGGGCGCTGGTCGAGGCCGAGGCCGGCCTCAGCCACCCTTTGAAGGGATCGACGCCGCGGCGCCTGCGGACCGAGTGGCATGTCGACAGCACCTTCGTGGTCAACCCGAACGCCATCACCATTCTGCGTGGTGTCGAGATTCCGCCGGCCGGCGGCGACACCCTCTTCGCCAATCTGGAAGCGCTCTACGAGGGGCTTTCGCCTTCCCTCCGGGGATACCTCGACACTCTGCAGGCGATTCACGCCCGGCACGCCCCTGAGGCGGCGCCCCGCCTCGACGGCAAGCCGGCAGGCCCCTTCGCGGCCGTGCACCCGCTGGTGCGGGTGCACCCCGAGACCGGTGTGCGCAGCCTGCTCGTCAGCGCGGTGTTCCTCCAGGCCATCCGCGGCCTCAAGCCCCGCGAGAGCACGGCCCTGCTGGACTTCCTGCTCGACGAGCTCGCCGGGCGGGATGAGATCCACTCCCGGGTCCGCTGGGAGCAGGACACCCTCGTCATGTGGGACAACCGCGCCGTGGCCCATGCCGGGCCGGTGGACGGCCTGATGTTCCAGGAGGAGCGGATCGTGCACCGCACCACCGTCGTCGGCGATGTGCCCTGCGGGCCCGACGGCTTCGTCTCGCGCGCCCTCATGGGAGGCCGGAGCGAAGCGCTGGCCTGAGAGGCCGCGCCGTGACACCACGGCGATCAGGCGGGCCCTGGACCCGGTGTCGAGAACGGGTCGGATCTCCGTGAAGGAGGTTCAGAGGAGCGTTGTCTATGGATCGCCAGGTGGTCCATGTAAGTCAACTCGGTCATATGTAGATGTACTGGCATCGTGGCTCCGGCATAGATTCGGGTCGGTCGGTCCATGCTCCGGTAACTTCTGTGGGGAAAAGCAAAATGCCGGTCGTCGACCACTGTGTAGAATCCGAAGCGCCACCTAAGTACCGACTGTTATGCGTCGACTGCGGCTGGGAATCCGATCCGGAGTTCCGGCTTCGATGTCCCCGGTGTTCGGGTGCGCTCGATCCCAGGATGAACCTGGAGAGCGTCACCGAGCGTGACGGTGACCGGCCTGAGCTGACCTACCTGGACTTCCTTCCGGTCGAATCCGAGCGCCTATTCGACGCCGGCATCAGTGTGCGTACCCCCTGCCGTCCGGCCTCGCGCCTCGGAACGGTCATCGGTCTGCCCCGCCTCTGGGTGAAGGATGAGTCCCAGCAGCCGACCGGCACCACCAAGGACCGGCTGGCCTCCGTGGTCCTGGCCGTGTTCCGGCAGTTCGGGATCAAAGAGTTCGTCGCCTCCAGCACCGGAAACAGCTCCACCGCCCTGGCCCGCGCTGTGCGGAGGGACCACTCGATGCGGGCACACTTCTTCTGCGGCCGTGACTTCACCGGCGACCACGACATCGAGACCGGCGACCGGGTGTCCCTCACCGTGGTGGACGGCAACTACGCACAAGCCACCCAGGTGGCCCAGGAGTTCGCAGCTCGGAAGGGGCTGGTCTGGGAGGGCGGGTTCTTCAACTGGGCCCGCCGCGAGGGCTTGAAGCTTACCTACCTGGAAGCCTTCGACGCCATGGACGACAAGCCCGACGTCGTCGTCCAGGCCATCAGCAGCGGCATGGGGATGATGGCCGTTCGCAAGGGCGTGGCAGAGTACCTCGCCTGCGGCCGGCTCACCTCCTCGCCCCGCTTCGTCATGGTCCAGCAGGATACCTGCGCGCCGATGGCCGTGGCCTGGCGGGAGGGACGGGCCGAGCTCACCGAGGACGACGTCATCGAGCACCCGACAGGTCTGGCCCGGGCCATTCTGCTCGGCGACGGCCGGGCCACCTATCCCTACATGCGGGACATCGCCACCGAGAGCGGTGGCTCCATCGTCTCGGTAAGCCAGGACGAACTGGTCCAAGCCCGTACGATGCTCCGCGAGCTGGAGGGGCTGGACGTCTGCTACTCCTCGGCCGCGACCATTGCCGCGCTGCGCAACGAGGCCGCGGCCCAGCGGATCACCCCGGACCAGGTCGTACTGGTCAACCTGACCGGCCGTGAGCGGTACACCGCCGCCGACGCCGGACCGGCCCTGGCCGCCGCCACCGCCGGCTGAGCCTCCCCCTCTCCGAGCCGGACGCCACCGCTCCCACCGGAGTGACGTGCCCGCCCCCACGTTCGCAAGGAATTCGTTGATACTCAGTCACCTCACCCCGCAGCAGGCCGAGCGCCACGCCGAGTTCCGCGCCTTCGCCGACCGTGTCCTGGTCCCGCAGGCGGACCGTTGCGACCGCGAGCAAGTGGTCTCCCGAGAGATCGTCGCCGACCTGGCCGGGCAGGGCTACCTTGGCGCGCCTGTCCCGAAGGAGTTCGGCGGCTGCGGCATGGACTGGGTCGAATACGGACTGCTCACCGAGGAACTGGGCCGAGGCTGCCAGTCGGTCCGTAACCTCGTGGCCGTGGAGGACATGGTCGCGCACTCGATCCACAAGTGGGGAACGGAGGAGCAGAAGCAGCGGTGGCTCCCCAGGATCACCTCGGGCCGAACGCTGGCGGCCTTCGCCCTGACCGAGCCGGACATCGGCAGTGACGCCGCCGCCGTCGAGACCACGGCGACGGCCGACGGCGCCGATGTCGTCCTGCGCGGCACCAAGAAGTGGATCAGCTTCGCGCAGATCGCGGACCTCTTTCTGGTCTTCGCCACGTTCGACGGGCAGCACACCGCCTTCCTGGTGGAGCGAGACACTCCCGGCTTGTCGGTAGAGCCGATCGAGGGCCTGCTCGGCCTGCGGGGCTCGATGCTCGGCCGGATCACCCTCGACGACTGCCGGATCCCGGCCGCCAACCTGGTCGGGCGTCCCGGCATCGGCCTCACCTTCGTCGCCTCCAGCGCCCTCGACCTAGGCCGCTACAGCACCGCCTGGGGCTCGGTCGGTCTGGCCCAGACGTGCCTGGAGGCCGCGACGGAGTACGCCGGCCGCCGCACCCAGTACGGCACCGAGATCCGCAACCACCAGCTGGTCCAGCAACTGCTGGCCGACATGCTCACCGACACCATCACGGCCCGGCTGCTCTGTTACCACGCCGGGGTGAGCAAGGAGCGGGGGGAGACGGAGTCCGTCAACCACACCCTGCTGGCGAAGTACCGGACCTCGACGATCGCCGTCAAGGCGGCCGCCGACGCGGTGCAGATCCACGGTGCCCAGGGCATCGGGGCGGAGGCGTCCGTTCAGCGCCACTACCGGGACGCCAAGGTGATGGAGATCATCGAGGGCACCACACAGATCCAGCAGAGCATGCTCGGTCAGTTCGCCGTCCGGGCGGCCCGGCTGTGAGCGAGATCCGGACGGGGGTGGTGACCTACGGTCAGCTGTCGGTCCTGCGTTCGCTGGAGACACACGGACCCGACCATCGGGCGGTCGCCAATCTGGTCAGTGTCTGGGAGGTGCCGTTCGGTCTCGGTGCGGCCCAAGTGATGGACGCCTGGCTCCAGTTAGTGGAGAGACACGAGTCGCTGCGGACCACCTTCGACCTGAGCGGCCCGACGCCGGCCCAGACGGTCCACCCGTACCGCCCGTCCCGGGTGGCTGCGCTGGAGCTGGCCGAGGACAGCTTCGCGGAAGCCCTCCGGCTGGGTGCCGAGGCGGCTGTCGATCCGATTGACATCGAGACCGAATTGCCGTGGCGCGCATTCGTCACCACTCACCAGGGGGATGCACTCCACCTGGTCACCGTGATCCACCATGTGGCGGCCGACAACGGTGCGCTGCGGCTGCTGGAGGAGCAACTCGGTGTCCTCCTGGAGGGCGGGGCGCTCGGGCCGGTGGTGCAGCCGCTGGAGATGGCGCAGGAGCAGCAGAAGGAACCGGGCACCCGGAGCGTCCGGCACTGGACCGAGGACTGGGGCCGGCTCGTCCCGGCGGACCGGGATCCGGAGGACGCCAGTGAGCGACGCCGGGCGTCGCTCTACAGCCTGGAGGGACTGACCGCCGCGCAGGAGCTCTCCGACCGGCTGAAGATCTCGGTCCAGTCGGTGGTGCTCGGCGTCGGCGCGCTCGCGCTGTCCCGGCTCAAGCGCACCGAGCGGATGACCTTCGCGCTGATGGCCGCCAACCGGCTCACCACACGGTGGGTGCCGCTGGTCGGCTCGCTCAACCAGTTCGCCCCGGTGACCGTCACGGTCGACGAGGAGGCCCACCCGCTGGACTATCTGCGGGCCTGCTACGTCCAATCCATGACGGCGTACATGAACGGCTGCTACGACGTCGATGCGCTGAGGGAGAGTCTCCGGGAGGCCGGCCTGCCGGAGACGGACCCCACCGCCTTCGCCAAGCACTACAACTTCCTCGGCGATGTAGACGCCGAGCCGGCCGCCGGATCCCCCCTGCGCACCGGGATCGAGTGGCGTCCGTCCACCCAGCGGTCAGGGCCGAACTTCCACCTGGCAGTGGCCACAGGGAAGGGAATCCTCATCGGAGTGGGCGCGAGCCGCGACTATCTCGACGGAAATCTCCCAGCCGTTCTCGCGGCGTCGATCGAGGCTGGTCTGATCAATATGTCCAAGGGGTTCGAGAACTCCCTGGCGGATGTCTCGCTGGATAATCCTTGGCGAACTTCCTGAAGGGCAGCAGAATGCGGGGGGAACGCTTCTCCCCCCGCACTTCGGCATCCCGGGGCAGCCGGTTCTAGAAGCCTGCACAGATTCCGCGAAGCTGCTTCTTCATGATGAACACCTCCTGTCCGTGGTGACTATAGCCACAGGCGGTCGGGAGGTGGAAGGAATTCTGGATAAGGACCAGGAAGGACGGTTAGGGTTTCACTCATGACGGATTCGTATGCCGACCCGGGAACCCCGGATCACCGAAGTGCTGCGCGTTACCTGTGGTGGCTGACCATGAGTCAGCGCCGACGGGTGACAGGTGGTGCGGTGATCGGCACCCTCTGGATGGTCTGCCTCCTGCTGCCGCCGTACCTCATGCAGCGTGCGATCGACGACGGGCTCCAGCGGGGGAAGACCGGCGTCCTGGTCGGCTGGGTGGCCGCACTGGTCGGCGCCGCGCTGCTCAACGCATGGCTCGGCATCATGCGCCACCGCATCATGACGCGGGTCCGGATGGACGCCACCTTCCGGACCATCAAGGTCGTGGTCGTGCACTCCACTCGGCTGGGAGCCGAACTGCCCCGAAAGGTGACGGCCGGCGAGGTGGCCAGCATCGGTGTGGGCGACGTCGCGCAGATGAGCCAGACACTGACGATTACCGGCCCGGGCGTCGGTGCCGTCGTCGCGTACCTGGTCGCGGCCGCGCTGCTGCTGTCGGTCTCCGTTCCGCTCGCCCTCGTGGTCCTGCTGGGGGTGCCGTTGCTAGCGGTCGTGGTCGGGCCGCTGCTGGAACGCCTCCAGGGCGCGGAGTCCAAGTACCGCGAGCAGCAGGGGGCGCTGACCGCCCGGCTCGGGGACATCGTCGGCGGCATGCGCGTACTCAACGGCATCGGCGGTAAGGAGATGATGGCCGGCCGCTACCTTCGCGGATCACAGAACCTGCAGGCCGAGGGATACCGGGTCGGCGCCGTGACCAGCTGGATCCAAGCGCTCTCGGTCGGCCTGCCCGCCCTCTTCCTCGCGTTGGTGACCTGGCTGGCCGCTCGGATGGCCGCCGAGGGCACCATCACGATCGGCACGCTGGTCGCCGTCTACGGCTACGTCGCCGTCCTGGTGGTACCGGTCTCCAACTTCATCGAGGGCGGATACGACCTCACCAGGGGTCTGGTGGCCGCTCGACGGGTGGTCCGGATGCTCGACCTGAAGCCCGCCTTCGACGACGCCGCAACACTCCGGCCGGCCCCTGACGAGCCATCAGTCCTGTACGACGCCGACACCGGTGTGGAACTGGTCCCGGGCCGGCTGACCGCGATCGTGAGCGCTCGCCCGGCCGATTCCGCGGCCGTGGCCGACCGACTCGGACGGTACAGCGCATCCGCTGCGACCTGGGGCGGCGTGCCGCTCGCCGAGATCGCCCTGGCCGAGATCCGCAGCCGGATCGTGGTGGCGGACAACGACGCCGACTTCTTCTCCGGCACGCTGCGCAGCGTGGTCGGCGGCCGGTCCGAGCACACCGGCCCGTTCATCGCCCAAGCCGTCAGAGACGCTGCGGCGGAGGACATCGTGCAGGCACTGCCCGACGGCCTGGACACCGTGATCCAGGCCCAGGGCAGCAACCTCTCCGGCGGTCAGCGCCAGCGGCTGCGGCTGGTCCGTGCCCTGCTGGCGGACCCGGAGGTGCTCCTGCTGGTCGAGCCCACCTCCGCCGTGGACGCCCACACCGAGGCCGCCATGGCCGCTGGGCTGCGCCGGGCGCGGACCGGACGCACCACCGCCCTCACCTCGACCTCCCCCGTCCTCCTGGAGCAGGCCGACACCGTCTGCTATCTCGTCGACGGCCGTCTGGCGGCGGCCGGCCCACACCAGGAACTGCTCGCATCAGAGCCCGGCTACCGCGCGCTGGTGGCCCGCGGCGAAACCGCCACCGGGTCCACGCCCGCCGAGGAGGCCGTCCGATGACTGCTCAGACCGAGACCGCCCCCGGGCGGCTCCCGATCGCCGGTCCCGCCGAGGTCCGCCGGGCCGCCGTGCGTCTGATGGGGCAGGACGGCCGTGCGGTCGCCGCGATGCTGACCCTCAACGGACTGGCCGCGGCGGCCGGTCTGGGCGGCCCCTGGCTGCTGGGCCGGATCATCGACGACGTCCGGGGCGGCGCCGGGGTCGGACACGTCGACCGACTCGCCCTCGGCATCCTCTGCTTCGCCCTCGCGCAGCTGCTCCTCGGCCGCTTCGCCCGCTACGCCGCTCACCGCTTCGGCGAGCGGACCCTGGCGCGGATCCGAGAGCGGTTCGTCGACCGCTCCCTCGCCCTGCCCGCCTCGGTGGCCGAACGCGCCGGCGCCGGCGACCTGCTGACGCGCGGCACCGCCGACATCGCCGCCGTCGGCACCACCATGCGCGATGCCGGGCCGGAGGTCTCGGTGGCGCTCGTCCAGATCCTCCTGATCCTGGTCGCCATGCTCGCGGTCAACCCGCTGCTCGGCATCTGCGGGTTGCTCTGCCTCTCCGGGATCTGGTTCGCCACCCGCTGGTACCTGCACCGTGCACACGCGGGATACCTCGCCGAAGGCGCCGCCAACTCCGCGCTGATCGAGATCCTCACCTCCACCGCGGCAGGGGCCCGCACCGTCGAGGCCCTGGGCCTCCAGGACCGCCGGATCGCCGCCACGGCCGAGGCGGTGGAGCACTGCCGGGCCACCCGTACCTACACCCTCAAGCTGCGCACCGTCCTCTTTCCCGTGGTCGAGTTCTCGTACATCGCCCCGGTCGCCGGCATCCTGCTGCTCGGCGCCGCCCTGCGCAACACCGGCGCGGTCACCACCGGCGCGGTGGTCGCCTGCACTCTCTACTTCTGGAAGCTCTCCGAGCCGCTGGACAAGGTCCTGCTCTGGCTCGACCAACTCCAGCGCAGCAACGCCTCCTTCGCCCGAGTCGAGGGCATCGGCCAGGTGGACGCCCCGGCCGTGACCGGCGGCGGCCGGCCCGCGGACGACCGGATCGACGTGGTCGACGTCCGGTACGCCTATCAGGGCGAGCGGGACGTCCTGCACGGCGTCGACCTCACCGTCCGTCCGGGCGAGCGGCTGGCGGTCGTCGGCCCGTCCGGAGCCGGCAAGTCCACTCTGGGCCGACTGCTGGCCGGGGCGGAGACGCCCCGCACCGGACGGGTGACGGTGGGGCAGGTGCCGGTAGCCGAACTCGATCCGGCCCAGTTGCGCCGACACGTCGTCATGGTCTCCCAGGAGCATCACGTCTTCCTCGGCACCGTCCGGGACAACCTCCTGATCGCCGCGCCCGCCGCGACCGACCAGGACCTGCACGCGGTGCTGGCCGCCGTTGACATCGACTGGGTGGGCGAGCTGCCGGACGGGCTGGACACCGAACTCGGTGCCGGTGGCCTCCGTCTGGACGCTCAGCAGGCCCAGCAACTCGCCCTGGCCCGGGTGGTCCTGGCCGATCCGCACACGCTGATCCTGGACGAGGCCACCTCCCTGCTCGACCCGACCACGGCCCGGCACACCGAGCGCGCGCTGGCGGCTGTGCTCAAGGAACGCACCGTGATCGCCATCGCCCACCGCCTGCACACCGCCCACGATGCGGACCGGGTCGCGGTCATGGAAGGCGGCCGGGTGACCGAACTGGGCAGTCACGAAGAGCTGTTGGCGGCCGGCGGCGGGTACGCCGCGCTGTGGAAGTCCTGGCACGGCGCCTGAGCGCCCCACCCCTCTCGACCTCTCTCGACCAGTAGGAGCGGAACCCCATGCACTCGGCACCACCGCAGACGGCCCAGAGCTGGGTCCGGCCGATTCCCGGCCGGACCGAGCCTGGCGCCCTCCGGCTCTTCTGTTTCCCGTACGCCGGGTCAGGCGCCTCGGTCTTCCGGGAGTGGGGCGCCGGACTCCCGGAAGGATTGGAGGCATTCGCCGTGCAGCTGCCGGGCCGGGAGGACCGGTTCGTCGACCGGCCGATCGCGGACCTGGACGAGCTGCTGGACGTCCTTTTCCCCGCCCTGCTTCCCTACCTGGATAGGCCGTTCGCCTTCTTCGGGCACAGCATGGGCGCCATCGTCGCCTGGGAGCTCGCCCGCAGGCTGCAGCGTGAGCAGGGTCTGGAGCCGGTCCGGATCATGGTGTCCGGCTGCCGGGCGCTACCGGCCCACGAGTCCAGGAAGCTGAGTGAACTCGACCTCTCCGACGAGGAGCTGATCAACGAGCTCCGCCGTCTCAACGGCACGCCGGAGGAGTTGCTGCAGAACGCGGACTTCACCAGCTTCATCCTGCCGACCTTCCGGGCCGACCTCTCGCTGTTCGCCGGCTACGTCTACCGGCCGGGCGAGTTGCTCACCTGCCCGGTTTCGGCCTTCGGTGGTGACGCGGACCCCAGGGTCGCCGAGGAGCACCTTGAGGGCTGGGCCGAGCTGACCACCGGCCGGACCGAGGTGGAGGTCTTCCCCGGTGGCCACCTCTTCCTCAACGACCAGCGGGAAGCCGTGCTCCGGAGCGTGTCCCGGGCGCTCCCTGCCGTCGGCCACTGACCAGTACTTCTTTTCGAACCCAGGGGGCTCGCGTGGAGACAGTGTGGAATGTCGTCCAGGCTCAGGTGGAGCGGACGCCGGAGGCCGTGGCCGCGCGGACGGAACGCACCTATACCTACCGTGAAGTCGCCGCGCTGGCCGCAGACCTCGGCGAGCGGATAGCGGCCAGGGTCCGGCCGGGCTCCGTCGTGGCGCTCGACGCGTCCAGCCGGTTCAGTGGGGCCGTCGGGTTCCTCGCCGCGAATGCCGCGGGCTGCGTCGTGCTGCCGCTCGACCGGCAGAGCCCGCCGGCCAGGCGGGCCCGGGTCCTTGACGACGCCCGCCCTGTCCTGCTGCTGCGCGAGCTGGCCGAGGGCGAGTTCGCCCTGGAGGGGAACGGACTTCCGTCGCCGCCGAGGGAACCTGACCTGGGTGAGATCGCCTACATCCTGTACACCTCCGGCTCGACCGGGCAGCCCAAGGGCGTGATGGTGGGCCACGAGGCCCTGATCGACCGCCTCGCCGGCCTGGCGGAGCGGCCGGGGCTGACGGCCGGCGAGAGCGTGCTGGCGATGGCCGCGCTGTCCTTTGACATCTCGCTGGTGGAGCTGCTCCTTCCGCTGACCGTGGGAGCCTCCTTCACGGTAGTCCCGGAGGAGATCAGGGCGGATCCGCTCGCCTTCGCGGAGCTGGTGGCGGGGGCCGCGCCGGACGTCGTCCAGGCCACCCCCAGCTTCTGGCGGATGCTGACGGCCGCCGCCTGGAAGGGTGCGCCCGGTAGCCGACTGTGGACCGGCGGAGAGGCGCTCACCCCGAGCCTCGCCCGGGAGCTGCTGCCGCGGTGCGGTGAACTCTGGAACGTGTACGGCCCGACCGAGGGAGTCCTCTGGGCCACGGCGGCGCGGGTGGACTCCGCCGAGCGGATCTCGCTCGGCGAGCCGGTGGCCGGGGTGGGCCTCCTCACCGACGAGAGCGGTGAACTCCTGCTCTACGGGGAGGGGCTGGCGCACGGCTACCTCAACCGTGAGGAGCTGACGGCTGAGCGCTTTCTGCATGGCGACACCCCCGACGGCCGCCGCCGCATCTACCGCACCGGGGACCGCGTCGGACGGGGGCCGGACGGCGCACTGGAGTTCCTCGGCCGCCTGGACAGCCAGGTCAAGCTGCGCGGACACCGGATCGAGCTCGGCGAGGTGGAGGCCGTCCTGGAGGAGCACCCGGACGTCTCACAGGCCGTTGTGCTGGTCCAGGACGCCGACCGGCCCGACACCGCGGCGCTGGTGGCCTTCGTAGTACAGCGCGCCGAGGCGGACCTCCAGGGCTGGTTGAGGGACCGGCTGCCGTCGAGCCACCACCCCGCCCGGATCACTGCCCTGTCCGTGCTGCCCCGCACCACCACAGGAAAGGTGGACCGGATCGGGTTGGCGGCCGGCCTGGCCGCCGGCGACCGGGTGGTGCAGGCTGCCAGATCGCCCGCCGCAGCGCCCTCGGGGGACGTCCGGGCACTCGTGGCCGAGGCGTGGCGGCAGACGCTCGCCGCGGACTCCGCCGACGAGGACACCAACTTCTTCGACGCCGGTGGCAATTCGGTCCTCCTGACGGTGCTCCAGAAGCGGCTCAGCGACGGCCTCGGCATCCGGGTGCCGATCAAGGAGATCTTCCGGTACCCGACCGTTGCCTCGCTGACCGACTACATCCTCCGTACGGAGATGCCCAATTGAACCTCTACTGCATTCCTTACGCCGGGTGCTCGGCACGCGTCTACGACCCGTGGCAGCGGCACCTGCCGGACTGCGTCACCGTCGTGCCGCTGGAGCTCCCCGGCCGGGGCTCACGCTGCGTGGAGGAGCCGATCGACGAGCTGGCAGCCCTGCTCGCGGACCTGTACCAGCAGCTCGACCCGGCGTCGCCATACGCGCTGTTCGGCCACAGCTACGGTGCTGTGATCGCCTTCGAGCTGGCCAAGTCGCTCCGCTCCAAGGGTGCTCCGGAGCCGTCGGCGCTGCTGGTCTCGGCTAGCCGCGCACCCCGGCTGCCAGCCGTCGACGCGGACAGCCACCGACTCTCCGACGCCGAACTCATCGAGCGACTGGCCGCGTTGGGCGGGACTCCGAAGGAGCTGCTGGAGAACGAGGAGCTGATGGAGATCTACCTCCCCGTCATCCGCGCCGACTACCGGATCCTCGGCGAGTACGGCACCGGCACCCCAGGTACGGTCGGATGCCCGGTGGTGGCGTTCTACGGGGACACGGACGACGAGGCGGACCGGTCTTCGGTCGAGGCGTGGGCGGACTACACGGACGGCCCCTTCCGAGTGGAGGAAATCCGCGGCGACCACTTCTTCCTGCACTCCGCCGAGCGTGAGCTCGTGGCCGCCGTCGAGGCGGTCTGTACGAAGGGGGAGCCGTGGTGAGTCCGGCCGCCGTACCGGTGACCCTTGGCCAGCTGTCGGTCATCCGCGACCCGGAGCCGTCCGCGCCGGACGAGCAGAGCGACGGGATCCTGACGCAGCCCACGCGCTGCCGGCCACGGACCACCTCCGCCGAGGTCACGGTCGCCTGGTCAGCATTGCCGCTCCTGGACGGCATCGATTGGGCGCCGAACACCCTGGACGAGATCGAGTACGCCCCGTTGCGCCGGGTCGACCGGAACCCGGAGAGTACCAAGTGACCGTGACACAGGCCCCACGCTGCCCCTACCGCGACGACGATCGTCCGGCGGCCGACCCCTGCGCGGACTACCTCCCGCTGCGGGAGGAGGAGCCGGTCCGCTGGGACGAGGACCTGGAGGTGTGGATCGTCTCCGGGTTCCGCGAGACGACGGCCCTGCTGCGGCACCCCGCTCTGTCAGCTGCTTGGCCGCAGCGGGGCACCACCACCCTGCACCGGGAGGGAAACGGCGGGGGGCGGGCCGCAGAGGTCGTGCGCAGGTGGTTCATGTTCAACGACGACCCCGAGCACGCGGCGGCCCGCCGGGTCGTCGCGCCGCTCTTCGCGGCCGACCGGATCGCCGCGATGCGTCCCGTCGTTGAAGAGCTGGTCGACGAGCTCCTGGCGGGGCGGACGGACGGGCTGGAGGTGATGGCGGAACTCGCCGTTCCGCTCTCCAGTCGGGTCATCTGCCGGGTCTTGGGTCTGCCCGGGGAGGTCGCGCCCCGGCTGCACGACTGGGCGCCCGACATCGCGGCGCTGCTGATGGCGGACTACCTGCCGGAGGTCAGGACCAGGGGTCATCGCGCCTTGGGGGAAATCGCGGCCGTGGTGGACGAGGCCCTGCGCTCTGAGGTCCGCGAGGGCACCGGGCTCTGGCTGCTGCGCAACGCTTGCCATCAAGGCGTCATCGAGGCCGCCGACATCTGGGCCACCGCGAGCCTGCTGATCTTTGCCGGGTTCGAGACCACCTCGACCTTCATCGGCAAGGCCGTTCGGGCCGTGCTGCACGCCGATGCCTGGGCTGACCTGCGGAGCGGTGAACCGGGCTCGGCCGTCGACGAGCTGCTCCGTTTCGACACCTCGGTCCAGCAGGTGGCCCGGGTGGCCACCGCGCCGGTGGAGGCGGCGGGTCACCTGATCGCGGAGGGGGATCTCGTCCTGCTGATGCTCGGCGTGGCCAACCGAGACCCGGCCGTCTTCGCCGACCCGGACCTTCTGGACTACGACCGCGAGATCAGGCGGCACCTCACCTTCGGCTTCGGCGCGCACTACTGCCTCGGGGCGGGGCTGGCGCGGTTGGAGTCCGAGGTCGTACTGGAGCGCCTCGCCAGCAGGTGGGCAAATCTCGCCCTCGACGGGCCGCCGGTGACGAGGCAGCACTTCGGCATCACCGTCCTGGAACGCCTGGCCGTGCGCGGCACGGTCTCGTGACGGCCGACCGTACATCCCTGAAAGGAGAGTTGGGATGCCACGAGTGACGAGCGGCTCCCCGGAGTCGGCGGACAGCCTCATCGGTGGGGAGCGGGTGTCGCAGCACCACGTCCGCCAGTTCCTCACCCACCAGGATCACCGGGGCGACAGGGACGTGGTGGAGCGCGTCGCCCGGGCGGACCAGGAACTGCTTGCCGGGGATAGGAGTGGTCTCTGATGCAGGGAATCGTGAACGAACGGACGGTGGTCCGGATGCTCGGCGCGATCGTCGACAGGCATCCGGACGTGGTTGCGGTCGAGTGCGGCGAGCAGAAGCTCACCTACGGTCAGTTCTGGGACGCGGCTGCCGCGGTGGCCGGACGCATACGGCAGGCCGAGGGCCACCGGAGCGGTTGTGTCGTCGGTCTGCTCTTCGAGCGCGGCATCGAGGGCATCGTGGCGCAGCTCGGAAGCTGGCTCGCGGGTGCCGCGTACCTGCCGCTCGACCCGGCACTGCCGGACGGCCGGGTGGAGTCGATCCTGCACGACGCCCGGCCGGTGGCCGTGCTCGCGCAGGAGGGGCTCGCCGGACGGGTGCCCGCGGGTGTTCCGGTACTCGACGACACCGGGGCGGCCCCGGCGTCGGTGTCGCCGGCCCCGCTGGCCTACGTCATCTACACCTCCGGTTCGACCGGTACGCCCAAGGGCGTCGAGGTCGGCCACGCGGGCCTGGCGAACCTGGTGTCCTGGCACCGGGAGACCTACGGCACCCGGCCCGGGGTGCGGGTCGGAGCCTTCGCCGGGCTGGGGTTCGACGCCACGGTCTGGGAGGTCTGGGCGGCTCTCGCGAGCGGGGCGACGCTGGTGCTGCCGACCGAGCGGCTGATCGCCGACAGCGCGGTGATCGCCGAGTTCATCGAGCGGAGCGCCATCACGCACTGCTTCCTGAGCACCCCGCTCGCCGAGCAACTGTTCGCCCTCCCGGCCCCGCCCGCCGGCCTGGCCGTTCTGCTGACCGGCGGGGACCGTCTTCGGGTGAGCCCGCCGGCCGGCTTCCCCGCCGCGGTCTTCAACCACTACGGGCCGACCGAGGCCACCGTGGTGACCACCGCCAGCGCGGACCTGCGCTGCCGCCCCACCGATGGCGCGCCGGTGATCGGACGCCCCATCGCCGGCGCGAAGGTCCGGCTGGTGGATGCCGACGGGGTCGAGGTCGCCGAGCCCGGTGTGCCCGGGGAACTGCTGATCGGAGGCGATGTCCTGGCCTTCGGCTACCGGGGCGACCCGGAGCTCACCGGCCGCAAGTTCGTCGCCGACCAGGACGAGAACCGCTGGTACTCCTCCGGCGACCTCTGCCGCTGGACGACCGACGGCGAACTGGAGTTCGTCGAGCGGCGGGACGCCCAGGTCAGCATCCGCGGTCACCGGGTGGAGCCGGCCGAGGTCGAGCAGGAGATCCTGGCTGTTCCCGGAGTGGACCAGACGGCCGTCGTCCACGTGCCGGACCAGGACGGCGGATCGCTGCGCGCCTTCTTCTGCGGCGAGGCCGAGCCGGACGACATCCGGGCCGCACTGACCGGTCGGCTGCCCGCGTACATGCTCCCCACTGGGCTGCACCGGCTCGTCGCGATGCCGCTGACACCAAACGGCAAGATCGACCGGAAGGCCCTGCCGGACACTCCGGTTGCAGCCGCGGCCGAGCCCTCCCCCCTCGGCGTTACCGAGGCGCGGATCGCCGAGATCTGGTCTGAGCTGACCGGAAACCTCCCCCGCTCAGGGGACAGCTTCTTCGAGATCGGTGGGCACTCGCTGATCGCCGCCCGGGCGGTGTCCCGGACGCGTGAGCAGTTCGGCATCAAGATCGGGCTGCAGGCCATCTTCGACCATCCGGTCCTCGCCGACTTCTCCGCCGAGGTCGACGAAGCCGTCAGGAGTGCAGAGTGATACATGACCAACGGCCCCTTGTGATAATGGAGTTCGGGAACGAGGTGCCCCGGAGGACCTTCGGCGGCATCCTGCCCGACGGTTGGCAGGGGCGGACCCTCAGGATCGACCCATTGCACTACCCCGGCCTCGCCGACGGAGTCGTCGGGACGGCTGAGCAGGCCGCCCACTGGGCCGAGCGGATCACCGCTGCCGGGCCGCTCCCGGTCGCGGTGCTGGCCTACTGTTCGGCCGTCGGCCTGGCCTCGGCGCTGGTGGAGGCGCTGCCCGGGCCGGACGTCCCGCTCATCGTGCTCGACCCGGCACCGGCCGATCCCAAGGCTCCTCAGGAACTGCTGGACGACCTCGCCCTGGCCATGGACGAGTCCGCCGAGGTGCCCACGATCACCGGCCTGCCCTCCGGTGACGCGCTCACCCTGGCCGGCTCCTTCCTGCTCTCGGTGATCGTCGGCTCCTCGCCAGGGCTCGACGAGGAGATCCTGGTCGAACTGACCGAGGGGCAGCGGGCCTGGCTCAGCTTCACTCTGACCGCGGCGGTGCCCCCGGAGGCCCCACTGGCTCCCACCCACGTCCTGCTGAGCGAGGCGCTCGACTGGTCGGGCTCCGGGGCGGTGCACCGGGTCGATGTGACGGCGGAGGAGCTGTTCCACGCGCCTGCTGTGAAGGTCCTGCTCACCAACCTGCTGGCCACCGGGGAGAAGGACGAGCCGTGCGGCCTGCCCTCGTAGGGCGTGACGCCGTCGACCCCCTGGTGGCGGCCCAGCTGGCCGGCGCCGAATTCCGCTCCCTCGGTATCGACGCGGAGGTCCACCGGCCGCTGCCCGACGGGGGCCTGCGCCTGATCACGTCGCAAGCCGAACGGCGCCACCTCGGGGAGCTCCTCCGCCGGGACGTGGAGGTGCACTGGGACACGCTGCTCTTCGCCGTCGAGGAGTCGTTTACGAGGCGTGGTGCCCCTTGGGCGGCATCGTGCCCGACCTCGTCGACGCCGAAGTCGTCCTCGACCCGGGGAACGGGACCTTCACCGCCCGTCCCGTTGGCTTCGGAGCCGACGGCTGACGGGGCCGGCCCGGTCTTCTTCCAGGGGCGGTGGCGGGTGTCGGACGGGCTGGTCCCGGCCGAGAGCGCCGTTCCGGGTCGGCCGCGCACTTCCGGCCCGTCCAATGAAATCCGGGAAATGGAAATCTTGACAGGGTGAAGGGAATCGAAATAATATGCGAGTCGCGGGGTGTGAACTCATTCGTATGCCGGGTGCCGTCCATGCCTATTGAAATCCTCGGAAACAGTGGAAAGTCTTTCTGAATTGGCCGCGTCGGTCCGGGCATTTTGTAGACCACTGATTTGAAGATTGGCTGGACAAGTGGAAGACCCCTACGATTTCGAGGGTGATGGGGCCTGGTTCGAACTATGGAACGGCCAAAGGGGGTTATGGCTCCAGCATCAGCTGGACGAGGGCCGGGCGGAATCCAACCTTCCGTACTGGCAGCACTTGTACGAGGCGGTGGACATCGTCGCCGTGCGCCGTGCCGCGGCCTTCCTGATGGACCGACACCAAGCGCTGCGGCTGTCCTTCCGGGACACTCCGCAGGGCCCGCGCCAGCGTGTCCTGCCTGCATTCGACCCGGACGTGCCGCTCGTCGACCTGACCGGCGAGGCTGATCCGACGGCCGAACTGAATCGGCGCGTCCGGGCCGAGAGCGTGACCCCCTTCGACGAACTCGCCACCCCGCCGGTGCGGCTCAAGGTGTTCAAGCTGGCTGCCGACCACCACTGCCTCTACGTGAATGTGCACCACATCATCGCGGACGGCACCAGCATGGGCATCTTCATACGCGAACTGCTGCTCTGCTACCGAGCTTTCGCCGCGGATGGAGAGCCGGAGCTGCCCCCACTCCCGACGACCTACGACGCCTTCGTGCGGGGTCGGCGAGAGTGGCTGGCGAGCGACCGGAGCAAGGCCATGGAGGTGTACTGGCTCGACCAGCTGGCCGCCCCGCTGCCGCGGCTGCGCATCGGTGACTACGATGCGCCCGCCGATGAGGTGGTGAACGAGACGCTGGAGTTCGGCGTCGAGGCCGACACGGCCGCAGGGCTGGCGGCACTGGTCAAGAAGCTGCGCGTCACGCCGCACATCCTGTTGCTCAGCGTTTACGCGGTCGCGTTGCGAGACATCAGCGCCGACGACGACATCGTGGTCTGCGTCCCGTTCTCCGGCCGGGACGCCAAGGAGTTGGACGGCATGTTCGGGAGCTTCGTCAACCCGCTCCCCGTCCGGGTGCTCATGTCGGGTGCGGACCCCTTCAAAGAGGTCGTGCGCCGGACCAGGGCCGTGAGCATCGGCGCCTATGCGCACAGCCGTTATCCGTTCACCCTGCTGCTCGAGAAGCTCGATGTGGAATCCCGCCCCGGCCGGAACCCGGTCTTCTCGACCTCCTTCCAGTTCGCGGACTTCCTGCCCCCGGCCCGGCAGACCTCGCAGCTCGACCTCTGCCTGTTCGGTAGGCCGGACGGCGACCGGCTCAGTCTGCGGCTCAACTACAACTCCCGACGGCTGGCGAAGTCCGAGGCCGAGGAGGTCCGGTCGGCCTTTCTGGCTGTCCTGCGGACGGTCGTCGAGGATGTGACGGTCCCGCTGGCCGCCCTGGCGGAGCCGCTGGCGCGGGCCCGGCGGGCGGCGCGGACCGTACCCGCCGGCCGTCGTCGGCTGGGGGCCCTGCGAGCCTCCCGGCCCGGGACGCCGAACGCCTGAGCCGGTACTCCGCCATCTCACCGAAAGGAAGGGCCCATGGACGGACAGCGTGACGACGACGGCTATGTCGTGGTGATCAACTCCGAGGAGCAGTACTCCGTCTGGCCGCAGGGCCGCGAGCTGCCCGCCGGCTGGCGGGAGACGGGCGAGCGGGGCTCGAAGGAGGCCTGTCTCGCGCACGTCGATGAGGTGTGGACGGACATGCGTCCGCTGACCCTGCGCCGGGAGATGGCGGGCGGGACCGGCCGATGAGGGTGACGGTGAGGCCGCTCGCCGAGCGGCCACAGGCGGCCACGCGGCTGTTCTGCTTCCCGTACGCCGGCGGCGGTGCCTCGGTGTTCCGCGACTGGGCGGGCGGCCTGCCCGCCGACATCGAGCCGTGGTCGGTACAACTTCCGGGCAGAGAAGATCAGTTGGGCGCTCCGCTGGTAGACCGGATGGGCGCGGTGCTCAACGGCCTGGTGCCCTCGGTCATCCCGCACCTGGACCGTCCGTTCGCGTTCTTCGGGCATAGCATGGGCGCCTTGGTGGCCTGGAGTCTCACCCGCACCCTGCAGCGGATGGAGATCGGCTCACCCACCCGGCTGTTCGTCTCGGGGTGCGTACCGCCCCAAGCCCGGGAGGAGACCGCGTACCACGCCGGTTCGGAGAAGGAGCTGATCGGGAAACTGCGCTCCTGGTCCGCGACACCGGAAGCGGTTCTGGCGGACCCGGAACTGATGCGCCTGATGCTCCCGGTGATCCGGGCCGACCTCGCGGTGGTCGAGACCTACCGGTTCACCGGCGGGCCGCTGCTGACCTGCCCGGTCACGGCGTTCGGTGGGACCGAGGACGATCCCGAGGGCATTGCGGCGATGCCGCGCTGGGGCGAGCTCACAGCCGGCGGCTTCGACCTGCGGATGTTTCCCGGCGGCCACTTCTTCCTGCACTCTGCCCGTCCGGCCGTGCTCGCCGAGATCGCCGGGCGGCTCGCTGCCGTGCCCTGGCAGAACGGTCACTGACCCGAAGCCCTTCGAAACGACCATCCTCTCGATTGAAGGATTTAGGTGGAACGACATGTCGCAGCGGTCCGTGATGGACGTCGTCTCGGATGTATGGACGGCTGTCCTGCACACCGAGATATCCGGTCCTGACGCCAATTTCTTCGCGCTGGGCGGAAATTCACTGCAAGGCGCCAGAGCGATCAGCCAGCTGCGCGAGGAGCTGGGCATCCGGATTCCGCTCAGCATGCTCTTCGATGCACAGACCCTCGTCGAGCTGACCGCGGCCATCGAGGCGATGGGGGAGACGGGGCCCGGGGCGGAACAGACCATCGAGCCGTTCGAGGGGCGCTCGGGCGAGGTCTTCCACGCGCCCACCTCGTTCACCCAGCAGCGGCTGTGGGTCGACGAGCACATCCAGGGTCCGAGCTCCCGCTACAACATCCCGGTGGCGAACGAGCTCGTGGGCCCGCTCGACATCACGGCCCTGGGGCAGGCCGTCCAGGCGCTGGTCGACCGGCACGAGGTCTTCCGCACTACCATCAAGGCGGTCGACGGCATCCCCGAGCAGGTGATTCAGGCCAAGGCCGAACTGCCGCTGACCGTGGTCGACCTCCGGGACGAGCCGGAGGAGAAGCAGGAGCAGGTTCTGGCCGGTCTGCTCCTCGACTCCGCCCAGCGGCCGTTCGACGTGGAGCGGGGGCCGCTGCTCCGGGTCGAGCTGTACCGGCTGGACGAGGACTGGCACGTCCTGCTCATCAACCTGCACCACATCATCACCGACGTGTACTCCTTTGAACTCGCCATGGCCGAGCTGCTGGAGCTTTACGCCGCCGCCGACGACGGCGGGATCCCGGCGGCCGTGAAGCCGCCGGTGCAGTACGCCGACTACGCCGCCTGGCAGCGGCGCACGGTCACCGGGACCACGCTTGAACGCCAACTGGACTACTGGAAGGACCGACTGCGCGGCCCGCTCCCCGTGCTGGACCTTCCGACCGACCTGCCGCCCCGGGAGACCGGCACGAACCAGGGGGCGTCGGTGGACATCGAGCTGCCCCGAGCGGTGTCGCGTAGGATCCGCGAGCTGTCCAGGGAGCACAACGCCACTCCGTTCATGACCATGTTCACGCTGCTCAACGTGCTGCTCAGCCGGTACAGCGGCCAGACGGACATCGTGGTCGGCGTCCCCAGCGCCAACCGTGATCTGCCGGAGCTCGAGTCCATGCTCGGGTGCTTCCTCAACACCCTCGCCGTACGCAGCGACCTGTCCGGCGACCCGACGCTGGCCGAACTGCTCGGCCGGGTCCGGGGCAGGATCCTGGAGGCCTTCGCCCACCAGGACGTCCCCTATGAGCGGGTGGCCAACGCGGTCTCGACCGACCGTTCCTCCCGGCAAGGGCCGTTCCGGGTCATGCTGGCGTACCAGCACGCGGTCCCGGCGCCGGAGCTGGCCGGGATCACCGTCAACGACGTCGAGTTGGGCCTGAACCTGAAGGCGGTCAAATTCGACCTGGTGTTCCGGGTCGTCGAGACCGAATTCACGTACCGCCTCGCGGTCGACTACAACACCGACCTGTTCCTTGAGGACAAGGCCTGGCGCATCCTCGACCACTTGGCCGTGCTCGCGGCCGACGCGGTGGCCGCTCCCGCCAAGCGCCTCTCCGAGCTCACCATCCTTCCCGAGGAGGAGCGTCGTCAGCTTGAGAAGTGGTCCACCGCCAGCTGCGGTCCTTACCCCACGGACCTCTTCCTGCACCGGCTGTTCGAGGCGCAGGCGCTCAGGACCCCGGGCGCGGACGCGGTGGAGAGTGGCGACGAGCGGGTCAGCTACCACGAACTCGACCGCAGAGCATCCCGGTTGGCCGACGAGTTGACAGCGCGCGGCATCGGCACCGACGATCTGGTCGGCCTGTGCGCGGACCCGTCGGTGGACCTCATCGTCGGCATCCTCGGCATCCTGAAGTCCGGTGCCGCCTACGTGCCGATCGATCCGCTCGCCCCCGTCGACCGGATGTCGTACGTCGTCGCGGACAGCGGGATGGAGATCCTGGTCACCACCCCGGAGCTGCGGGACCAGCTGCCGACGGCCGTCTCGGAGAGCGTGGACGTGGTGAGCACCGCGCAGGACGGCGCGCGGGGCGGCGCCCCGGGGTCCGCGCTGCATCCCTCGCAGCTGGTGTACCTGATGTACACGTCCGGGACCACCGGCCGGCCCAAGGGCGTCGGCCTGCCGCACACCGCGATCACCCCGTGGATCCAGTGGGCCCAGGACATCCGTCCGATCGGGCCCGGCACCCGGGTGGTGCACAACCTCTCTTACCACTTCGACTGGTCTGTCGAGCAGATGTTCCACGCACTGACCGCAGGCGCCTGCCTGGTCATGCTGCCCCGTGAGGTCAAGGCCGACGGCCGGGCCACCGCCCGGTTCATCAACGAGCAGTCGATCCACATGCTGTACCTGACGCCAACTCAGATGCGCGGCATCACCGACGCCGGCCTCGACATGCCGACGCTGCGGCACGTGTCCATGGGCGGCGAGAACCTGGACGCCGACCTGGTCGCGCGGAGCCGTGCGGTCGTCTCCGCCGGGTGCGAGATCTGGAACGAGTACGGGCCGACGGAGACCGCGGGCGCGGCCCTGGTCGGCCGGATGGGCGACGAGCCGTTGGAGCGCAGCTCCATGCCGCTGGGTGAGTTGATCGCCAACGCCTCCTGCGCGGTGGTCGACCGCTGGGGGAACCTGCAGCCCATCGGCGTGCCCGGCGAGCTCTGGATCGGTGGTGACGGCGTCGCTCGCGGCTACCGCAACCAGCCCGCCCTGACCGCCGACCGGTTCGCCCCGGACCCGGCCCGGCCCGACCGGCGCCTCTATCGCACGGGTGACCTGGTGCGCCGCCTGCCCAATGGGGAGATGGAGTTCCTGGGCCGGGTCGACAATCAGGTCAAGATCCGCGGCGTCCGGGTCGAGCTGGAGGAGATCGAATCGGTGCTGCGCGGTCACCCGGAGGTGGCGAACGCCGTCGTGGTCCTGGAGCCCGACCAGCGGCTGGTCGCCCACGTGGTCAGGACACCGGGCAGCAGGCTCGACGAGGCCGCGCTCCGAGCCCACCTCGCCCCGAAGCTGCCCATCGTCATGCAGCCGGCCGTGTTCATGTGGCTCGAGGCCATGCCGCTCTCCCCGACCGGCAAGGTGGACCGCCAGCGGCTGCCCCAACCCGAGCCGATTCCTGTGCTTCCGACGGCCGTGACGCCGCCGGGCACGGAGACGGAGCGCACCGTCGCGGCGGCCTGGGCAGACGTGCTCGGGTTCGCCGAGGTGGACGTGCGGGCCAACTTCTTCGAGGCCGGCGGGGACTCGTTCTCCCTGTTGGCGGTCGTCAGCCGACTGCGGGCCGAGCTCGAGCTGGACATCCCGGTGCGCGCCCTGGTCGACGCGCCGACCGTCGAGACGCTGGCCGCGCACATCGACGCACTGCGCCGGGCGGCCTTCCATCCGCCCGCAACGTCCTTTCCGTAGCCGACCTCAAGAGAGGACGATCCGCGTGCGTGGACACCCCGAGAACAGGACCGCCCCGTCGCCACTGGCCCAGCTCCTCACCGACGTCCGCTGAGGCGGGGAGAAGGCGGAAGGCCCCGCCGCCATCGCCGGAAGCGGGCTGGGGGCGGTCTCCGGAGCAAGGGGACACCCCGCCGCGCTCGGAGGTACCGAACCCTAGGGCCCAGGCCCGGCAGCTCACCCGGCCAGAGGTCAGCTGGTGGACCCCCAGACACTGATCCGGGGGGACGCTACGTCGCTGCTCGACCAGGGAACGGTCCGGCAGGTGGAGCCGGCAACGTCCTCCGTCCGGTTGGATGGCATGGGCGTCTCCATCGCCCACCCGCTGCAGACCGTGTACCTCGCGGACCGCGACGCCGTCCTGGAGGCCGGCTGTGTCGTCGAGCCGGGCACCCGCGATGAGTTGGTCGGCGCGGGCGGACCGTACTTCCGAGCTGTGATGGTTGCGGAACGGCGAGCGCCGAGTCCCCGGCAAGCCATACGCCCTGCGGGTCCGCCGCGGGGCGACGAAACCTTCTCGGCCTCGTCGGTGCCTGTCTCGGTCCGGCGGTCAGTTCGACAACGATGGGAAGTGACGTCATGAGCGACACGGCGGCTCACGACATGGCGGCAGAGACTCTGCCCGATCTGTTTGCGGCCCAGGTGGCCCGTACCCCTGACGCCGTCGCGCTCGTCGGCGTCGATGTATCCCTCACGTACGCCGAGCTGGATGCCAGGGCCGGCCGACTGGCGCGGATGCTCATGGCCAAGGGGGTGGGGCCCGAAGCGATCGTGGCGGTCGCGGTGCCGCGATCCGTGGAACTGCTGGTGGCCCTCTACGCGGTCCACAGGGCAGGGGCCGCATACCTTCCGGTCGATCCGCTGCTGCCCGCCGAGCGTGTACGGGAGATGACCGAGGATGCACGGCCCGTGCTGATGCTCGACAGCGAGGACGTCCGGCGGATGTCGGAGGAGGGCGCGCCCGAGGCGGACGAGACCGGGTGGCCCTCGCTGCACCCGTCGAGCGCCGCCTACGTCATCTTCACCTCGGGATCCACCGGCCGACCCAAGGGGGTGGCCGTGTCCCACGAGGCCATCGTCAACCACCTGCGCTGGATGCAGGCGGAGTATCCGCTGGGCCACGACGACCACGTCCTGCAGAAGACCCCCGCCGGATTCGACGTGTCCGTGTGGGAGTTCTTCTGGCCGCTGTGCGTCGGTGCGCGCCTCGTCCTGGCCGGCCCGGACGAGCACCGAGATCCCACCCGGATCGCCGAGCTGATCCGGGCGGAGCGGATCACGACTGTGCATTTCGTCCCGTCCATGCTGCGTCACTTCCTCGAAGAGCCGACGACGGCCCAGTGTGATTCGCTGCGCCGGGTGTTCGCGAGCGGAGAGGCGCTCTCGGCCGATCTGCGATCACGGTTCTTCCGCCTCCTGGACGCCGAGCTGCACAACCTCTACGGGCCCACCGAGGCCGCGGTGGATGTGTCCTACTGGCGCTGCGGCCCCGGCGACCCACCCGGCCCGGTGCCGATCGGCGCCCCGGTGTGGAACACCCGGCTGTACGTTCTGGACGAGCAGCTGAACCAGGCCGCGCCCGGTGCGGCTGGCGAGCTCTACATCTCGGGTGTCCAGCTGGCCCGGGGGTACGTCAACCGGCCGGGGCTGACGGCAGAGCGATTCGTCCCCGATCCCTACGGCCCTGAAGGCAGCCGGATGTACCGAACCGGGGATCTCGCCCGGCGGGACCCTGACGGGGTCCTGCACTACCTGGGCCGCAACGACCACCAGGTCAAGGTGGGAGGCGTGCGCATCGAACTCGGCGAGATCGAAGCGACGTTGGCCCGGCACACCGCGGTCGCCGACGCGGTGGTGGCCGCGAGGACCGACGAGGCCGGCGAGACGCGGCTAACCGCCTACCTCCTACCCGACCCCGTCGAGGCCGCCGCGCTGCGGAACCTGTGCCGCCTTGAAGAAGCCGGGCTCCTCGACCGGAAGGACCTCCAGACCCTACCGAACGGCATGGCCGTCGTCGCGTCCAACCGGTCGGAGGCGGACTTCCTGTACCGCGAGATCTTCGAAGAGGGCGAGTATCTGCGGCACGGGATCACGCTGCCCGACACCGGGGCCTGCGTCTTCGACGTGGGCGCGCACATCGGGTTCTTCTCGCTCGCGGTGGCCCGCTCCCGTCCCGGCAGCGTGGTCCATTCGTTCGAGCCGATTCCGCAGCTGTTCCGCATGCTCGAACTCAACACCCGGCTGCACGGAGTCGACGCCAGGCTGTTCCCGTGTGGCCTCGCCGAAGCGGCGGGTACAGCGTCGTTCACCTACTATCCGCAACTTTCGATAATGTCGGGGCGATTCGGTGACATCGCCGAGGAGCGCAGTGTCCTGGAGGCCTTCGTCCGCAACGAGCAGCCGATGCGGGAAGCCCTTCCGCAGAGCGGTGCGGCGGATCTCGACAGTCTGCTCACAGAGCGGCTGCAACACACCGACGTGACCTGCGAGCTGCGCACGCTGTCGGACGTCATCGACGAGACTGGTGTGGAACGGATCGACCTGCTCAAGATCGATGCGGAGAAGAGCGAACGCGCGGTGCTTCTGGGGCTCCGTGAGGAGCACTGGAACCTGGTCCGCCAGCTGGTGATCGAAGCGCACAACGCCCCGGGCCGGATCGACTGGATCCGGGGCCAACTGGAGGAGCGGGGGTACCGGGTCACCGTCGACGGGCTGGCGATGCTCTCGGAGACCGGTCTGGTCACCCTCTACGCAGTCCGCGCCGGGCAGCCGGCCTCCGGTGGTGGGGAGAGTGCCGCACCGGCGTACCGTGGGTCGGGTTGGTCGTCTCCGGATCTGTATGTCGAGGACGTGCGGCGAGAGGCGGAGCTCCGGCTCCCGCCACAGATGGTTCCGGACCACTTCGTGATCGTCGACGCGCTTCCCCTGACGGCCAACGGCAAGCTCGACCGGGCGGCACTCCCTGCGCCCCGGCACCGACCGACCGGGAGACCGGCCGCTCCGCGCGACACGACCGAGGTGCTGCTCTGCTCCTTGTTCGCCGACGTGCTCGCCGCACCCGACATGGGGATCCATGACGACTTCTTCCGTCTGGGCGGCAACTCGTTCGATGCGATCCGCCTGGTGGCCCGGATCCGTGAGGCGCTGGGTATCGGAGTGACCGTCCCGAGCCTGTTCAAGGCCCCGACAGTGGCCGCCTTCGCCGAACTGCTGGCCCACGGATCCGACGGAGCCCCGTTCTCGCTTGACGCATAACCCTTCCGCGCGTCGATGCTCGCTTCCGCGGTGCCGCACCGCCTTTCCGCCTGATGAGGGGACAACCGTCCGTGTCTGAACTGCTGATCCTGGACCGGTACCCGCGTTACCGCCCACATCCCGGAGGGCGCGGAAACCGCTGGCCCAACGCCAAGCGTTTCCAGCTATCGTCCGAGGTACTGCTCCCCGAGGACGCGTTCCACGACTACGGCCCGATCCACAGCGACTACCACGAACTCGTTCTCATCGACCGTCCAGCAGCGACCCTCACTCTCTCCGTCGCCGCTGACAACCGACGCTGCTGCGATCAGCGCCACCGGCGCTCGAGGTGGGGTATTCAGGCGGTTCCCATACCCGACTGCCCCATCACGAGTCGGCGAGCGCCGCCGCCGCACGGCCGTCGACAAGGTCACCACCCTCCGGTTCGACCGACACGGCAACCGAGGGGCCAGGCCGCCGAGCTGAGGGACTCCGAACACGTCCGCCGGACCGTCGGATCCGTCGCGGTCCCCTTCGGGACCTGCGGCGAGCCCAGCAACGCCCAGGCCGGCGGACAGTCCTGCCCCTGTTGAACTGCCCCTCCCGTCCGGGCACCTGGATGGGAGCGGCTCGCAGCACGGCGGACTCCTGGCAGCTGCCAGGGACGGTGGACCCCGGTTCCCGCACCGGCGTACGGCAGGCACATCAACGTGCTGGTCATGCGGGAGCTTCCGAGGAGGAAGAGTGAGGCGTCGCTGACGTCGTGGCCGACGGGGCGATTTCGACGAGTTGGCTGTCGAAGGCGCGCAGCAGATCGGGGAGCCGTTGCGACCAGGAACCGGTCAGCGGAGCCTGGACGAGGCACTTCAGGGTCCCGTCGGGCAGTTCGCACACCTGGAGCTGAACCTCGGCGACCGCGCCGACCGGCGGGACCGGAACGGCGTGCATCCGTACCGGACCGGCCGAATGCTCGACGCGCTGCCAATTCTCGAAGGCGAATAGCACCTGGTAGACGGGCATCCGACCACCGGCGACAGTATGTACGGCCCGGACGATTTCGTAACGGGGCAGCGCGGAGCCCAGGATACTCTCCCGCACGGCAGCCCAGACCCGCTCGACGACTCCGGGTGCGGACAGCTCGGGCATCCGCACCGGCAGGACGTCCATCAGGCAGCCGAGTTCGTCCTTCTGCCCGGCCGAGCGGGCGGCCACCGGTGTGCCGACGCAGAAGTCGGAGCCGCCGGTGATCTCGGCCAGAGCCCGGCCGTACGCGGCCAGCAGCACCGCGAATGGTGAGCAGGCGCTGCGCCTGGCCTGGTCGCGCACCGCCTGCCAGGTGCTGGGCGGATAGGTGGTTCCGAGCTCGGCCGACCCACCTGCAGCGAGCTCGTGCTGGTTCGGCGCCGGGCTGCCGTCCGGGGTAGGCAGGTCGGTCGCCCCAGCCAGCAAGGCGCGCCAGTGTGTGGTGAGTTCGGCGTGTTGCGCCGGCGTGAGTTCTGCGGCCTCCACTCGTTCCAGCACGGGCAGATCGGTCGCGACGCCGTCGACGGCCCGTGCGTAGGCGCACGCCAGATTGGCGGCAAACACCTCCTGGGAGAGACCGTCGAACGCGATGTGATGGACCGCCAGGAAGACAGTGGCGCCCTGTGCGTCCGGGGCGACTGCGGCCCTGTAGACGCGGCCCGCGGCGAGATCGAAGGTGTCAGCGTTCAGCAGGGTGGCGGCCGCCTCCTCGAAGCCGGTGCCGGACCCGAGGCGCAGAAGCGGCTCTGCGACCGGCTCCGCGAGGACCTTGCGGACCACCTGCTCATGCTCGAAGACGAAGGCGGTGCGAAGCGCCTCCTGGCGGCGCGCCACTGCCGACAGCGCTGCGTCGAGGGCAGGGAGATCGAGCGGGCCGTCGACGCGGACCTGGGCGAGGACCCAGCCGGCGCGGCTCGCCGGGGCGATCTGGTCACCGAGCCAGAACTGCATTTCCAGAGCGGAGGCCAGCTGAACCCGCACCGTCGCGTGGTCAGTCACAGGAAAGCTCCTTGTCCGCGTCTGCGGGGTTGTTGGTGCTGATCGGAACGTCTATGTCGCGCAGCTCGCGAATGCGTATCGGGACGAGGGCCAGGGCGAGGTGACTGGCACCCGAGGCGAGAAGGGTCAAAGGCAGGCCGATGCCGTGGATCGCCCGGACCGCCACCAGGATGCCGACCGGTGCGGCGCTCATCACAACGGCCGAGGTGAGCGCGAAGTCCTGCCCGAACAAGGCCTGCGGTACCTTCTCCAGCATCACGGCGGAGTGAGCTTCGCAGCCTGCTGGCAGCTGCTGGTGAGAGGGGTGTCGGGAAAGGGAGCGGAGTTCCACGAGCTGCAGCAGCAGCCGGGCGAGGCGGTCGAGTGTCCCGCGCTCGAACAGTGAGGTCCGGGCTCCCCGGGGTGTTGGCCTGCCCGTCAGCGAACCGACGAGGACTCATGAACGATCGAGGCTAACGCGGTCTTCAATCACGTCCGCGCCGTCGCAACGCGGCGCTCATACGTTCCAGGGTCTCTTCCAGGACCTGCGGGGACGTACCGAAATTGAGCCGTACGAATCCATCGCCGCCAGCTCCGAAGGCCGGACCGGAGAAGAGAAGCACCTTGGCCTCGTTGCGGAAGAAGGGCATGGGGTCCGGACCGATCCCTAGCTGCCGGCAGTCGAGCCAGGCAAGGAAGGTGGCCTCCGGAGGCTGACATCGGATGCCCTCCGGGAGCCGCTCGGCCAGCAGCCGCCGGTTCCGGTCCAAGATGGCCAGCACTTCGTCCAGCCAGGCATCGCCCGAGGTCCAGGCGGCCTTCAGTGCCTCGACCGCGAGCACTCCTACTTGGCCGAAGAGCAGCCCGCGCCGGGCGTCGACGGCATCCCGTACGGCCTGCGGTCCTATGTGTGCCAGCGCGCAGCGGATCCCGGCGAGGTTGAACGCCTTGCTCCCCGAGGTGAGGGTGACGGTGCGGGCAGCGATCTCCGGGCTAAGCGAGGCGAAGGGAACATGCTGGTGCGGGGCATGGGTCAGATCCGCATGCACCTCGTCGGAGATCACCAACAGGTCGAACCTGAGCACGAGTTCCGCGAGTGACTCCAGCTCGTCACGGCGGAACACCCGGCCGGTGGGGTTGTGGGGGTTGACGAGGAAGAGCACACGGCAGCGCCCCGAGCCCTCGTCCGCCGCGGTCCGCTCCATGAGCGCGGGATCGAACTCCCATCCGCCCTCGCCCTCCTGGATCGGAACGGTCAGCGCCCTGCGGCCGATCCTCTCGATGACATCGACGAACGGCGGGCAGACGGGGGTGTGCAGAAGTACCGCATCGCCGGGGTCGGTGGCGACCTGGAGCGTCGCGAGCATCGCCTGGTTGATGTCCGTGAACAGCCGGACGTGCGTGGGATCAGGCCTATGGCCATACCGGTACCGCGTCCGCTCGGCGAACACCTCGCCGAGCGGGCCGCCGCGGCTCTCATCGAACCATGGGGGGTAGCCAAGATCGCCGTCGGCGCGGCGCAGCAGGGCCTGGCGTATCGCGGGTGCGGTCGGAAAGTCCATGTCCGCGACCCAAGAGGCCAGCATGCCGTCGCCCGCGGTGGCCCACTTCTCCCCGTCCCGCTGTGACAGGCGGCTCAGTTCGAGGGAGTCGAGAGCAGCTAACGAAGTGTCGGCGTTCATAGTCCTGTTCCGTGTCGGTTGGATGGCACAGCGCTGTGCGGACCAATGTCGGTGCAGTGCCGCACGACGGAGAGCAGGCTGGTACTGAAGGCCTGCGGCAGGAAACCGATCGCTCGGCAGAACTCCTGCGGGTCCCCTAGCCCCCAGTCACATCCCCACAGTCCGGTTGGGCGACAGGGGGAGTTCCCTCCCCGAGTACGTCATGGTCGCCCTATGAGGGGAGCACACAAGGTTATGCGACAACCTTCGGCCGCGAAGTGTGACGTCGGCCACATTGCGGTGTTCGCAACCCGCGGATACTGTCGCCAACAGCGCCTTCCTCAGCCCGGATTAGACGCTGAGGCTAGTCGCTCGCAAATCTTGGAGCTTCCTGGCCCGGCAGTCGGTGCGCACACGCGCCCATCCGATATTCACAGTCGAATTACATCTGAGATGTCGAGAATCTGTGACAGGAGACAGGAATTGTCCTCCCATGCCGCCCAAATCCCTGCGGACCGGCCGCGTGGCGTCGACGCACCCCGTTGCACGGGGGTAGTGCGCCGAGACATTCCCGGTCTTTACGCCAGCGCCGTGAGGGATGTGGCGGTGTCCTGTGCGACCGCCCCGGAGGGTGTGCTGCTCGCTGGCTTCGCCGCGCTGCTGTACCGGTATTCCGGCCAGAACCTGGTTGAGTTCCACGTGCGCCGCGAAGGAGGCGAGGACTCGCTGCTCCGATTCTCCGTCACCGGGGAGAGCACGCTCCGCGGACTGACCAGAGCGGCCAGTACCGTGGCGGCCCCCGGGAAGGAGCCCGCGCGCATCGGCGTACGTTTCGGTGCGGATCGGGCCGGCGAGGGCGACGAGCCGTACGAGGTCGAGCTCGTGCTGCCTGTGGCCGAGGCGGCGTCCTGGTCGGCCGCTCTCCACTTCGACGAGCGACTCTTCGAAACGGCGACCGGCGACCAACTGCTTGCCCACTTCCAGAACCTGCTTGAGGACGGCGCGAACCGGCCGGACCAGGCGTTGGCGGATCTCGTGCTTCTCACTGGGCCCGAGGTGCACCGGATCCTCATGGAATGGAACGACACCTCTGTCCAGCTTCCCCGCGGGGAAAGCTGTCTGCATGAGGCGTTCGAGGAGCGGGCCGCGCGGTCCCCCGAGGCCGTCGCCGTCATCCAAGGAGCGACCCGGCTGACGTTCCAGGAGATCAACGTGGCGGCGAACCGGCTGGCACACCATCTGAGGGACCTGGGCGTCGGCCCCGACGACCGCGTCGGCCTCTACCTTGAGCACTCGCCCGATCTGCTGATTTCGATGCTCGGGGTACTCAAAGCCGGCGGGGCCTATGTGCCACTCGACCCCGGCTATCCGCAGGCCAGGGTGTCCACCATGATCACCGGTGCTTCCTGCGTGGCTCTGATCAGCCATGGCAAGCTCGCTGCCGCTCTAACCGGTGAGGACTCCGTACGGCAGGCACTCCTGGTGTTACTGGACCGCGAGACCGCCGCCCTGTCCGCTCAGCCCGATCACGATCCGAAGGCCCAGGCCGGGCCGGACAACCTCTGCTACGTCATCCATACTTCCGGTTCCACCGGAAAGCCAAAGCCGATCGCGCTGCGCCACCGGGGCGTGGTGAACAACATCGAGGATCTCAACTCCCGCTTCGCTGTGGGCATCGGCGACAGTGTCCTCGGCCTGTCATCCCCGAGTTTCGACATGTCGGTCTACGAATTCCTCGGGATGACGGCGGCAGGCGGCACTCTCATCCTTCCTGCGCCCGGCCGGGCCAAGGATCCGGCGCACTGGGCCGAACTGGCGGCCGACCACGGCGTCACGGTGTGGAACACCGCACCGGCGCTGCTGGAACTGGTACTCGATCATGTCGAGCGCGGTGGGGGTGGCGGGCTCTCACCGGTGAACGCACTGCGGCTGATCATGATCGCCGGAGACTGGATCCCGCTGAAGCTGCCCGGACGCGCCCGCGGAGCCGCGCCCGACGCCAGGTTCGTCTCCCTCGGCGGGGCCACCGAGGCCTCGATCTACTCGACGATATTCGAGGTCGAGGCCACCGAACCCACCTGGAGGAGCATTCCGTACGGGCGCCCGATGGCCAATCAGCGCACATACATCCTGGACGAGTCACTTCAACCCGTTCCGCCGGGTGTAACAGGTGAGTTGTACCTCGCCGGCGTCGGCCTCGCGCTCGGCTACTTGGACCAGCCCGCCTTGACCGCCGAGCGATTCATCGAGTGGACGTATGGCACAGTGGCCGACGAACGGCTCTATCGCACTGGCGACTTGGCGAGGTTCGGTGCCGACGGACTGATCGAACTGATCGGCCGGACCGACCTGCAGGTGAAGATTCACGGGCTGCGGGTGGAGCTGACCGAGATCGAGTCCGTACTCCGCGACCATCCTCAGGTCAAAGAAGCGGCGGTGACCGCGCAGACCGATGCCGTCGGCGTCCCGGTCCTGGTCGGATATGCCGTGCCGCGCGACGGCGAAGTCCTGGACCCGGAGGACATCCGCAGGACCCTCGCGGCCAGCCTCCCGGCTCACATGGTTCCCGGCACTGTGCTCGTGCTGCGGGCCATGCCGCTGAGCCCCAACGGGAAGCTGGACCGCAAGTCGCTTCCCGCGGCCCCCTCACCGCACGAGGAGCGCCGTGGCGGCACCGTGGCCGTGGGTGCCGAGCCCAGCAGTCCGTGGGAGAAGCGGATCGCCGCTGCATGGCAGGACGTTCTGGGTATCGATGCGATCCGGCGTGACGACGACTTCTTCGCCCTGGGCGGCGACTCGATGAAGGCCATGCGCAGTATGGCGCAGGTGCCCGAGCTGACGTTGGTGGCTCTGCACCGCCATCCGACGCTGCAGAGCCTGGCCGCGTATCTTCAGGCCACGGCCGCTCGGCCCGGGGCGGGGGACTCTGACCCCGGGCAGAGCGGCGCAGCGTAACGGGACGGGCCTGGTGGACAGGGCGTGGATGCAACGCCGTCCGCCAGGCCCGACTGTGAGGGTGCGGAACGTGAGCTCTTGTCCTTTCGTGGTTGAGGTTGGGGAAGGACCGGGTTCGGCAGGTCGAGGGCCTGGCGAGGTCGCGGGCGTGCATCGGGCCGCCTGTGCCGGCCAGGGCGGTGAGGATCTGCTGGTAGGCGGGGTGGTCGGGGTGCGTCGAGTTCGCCGAACTGCCGGGTGAGTTCTTGAATGCGGGCCCGGAACTGCCCGACTTGGTCGGCCAGTTCGCGTTCGCGGAAACCCCGGTCGAATCCCTCAGGTCGGCGCGTGCACGTGAATGATTGAGGATTGACGCGGACGTGACATTTGAGGACGCGACCTAGTAAGGTCGAGTGAGACCACGGGGTGAGTTTGAGGTCGTGCCGGGTGGGCCCTCGATTGAAGAGCTGCTGGACCGCCACAAGATGAATGCGGCCAGGCTTTTGGGAATGTCCCAATCCGTGGCGGATTGAGATGTGTGTTTTCGGGAATGCAGAAGGACGGGAATGTCCATCGATGGCCCGCGGGAGTAATCGCGTCATCGATGTCCGTGTTCGGGGATAAGATCCCGGAAGAACCAGAATCCGGAGGACTGATGGCCACGCACGCTATTCAGAAGATACATTCGGGGGGCGGCGACGTCCAGATGCATCGCCCGGGGGAGGTGTCCGATCTGGACGCGTTTCGGGAACGGCGTCTGGCACGCAGGCGCCGGCTGTTAGACGACCTGGCGAGTGCGAGAACGGACACCCGCTATTTCCCTGTGCTGTCGGTACTGGCGCCGGTCATGACCCAATCCGAGGGTGAAATCACCTATCCGGGCGACCCGATGTGTCTCTATACAGCGCTGAGCGCTGCCGTGCACCGTGCCGTGGCGGACGCCGGCCCGCTAGAGGACGCCGTGCACTACAGCGACCTCGCGCCCGAGTGGACCCGGTTCCCGTCCAAGGAGTACCGGCTCTCCGCCAGTGACGACGGGTACCGGGCCTACGGCACGTCACCCAACACCGACCAGACGGTGTTCGACCCCCGGGTCTGGGACGACACGGCACGCACGAGATGGCTGCGGCTACTGCGCGAGGTCCAGCCCAGGGTCGTGCTCATCAGCGCTGTGTCACCCGCGCACCGCTACGCGCTCGAAATCGCGAGGTTGGTCAAGTGCGAGGTCCCTGATGCCTTCGTCATCCTCGGAGGCCGCCATGTGGACGAGACCATCACCTGCACTCCCGACGGCCAGGCCCTCGTGTCCGAACCCAGCAGCACGGTGGCAGTCATTCAGGAGGGCAAGGCTCCCAGAGTGGTCGACGCCGTCGTCGGCGGCGAGGCCTACTTCGCTGTGGACCTGCTCATGCGGGCCCTCGCCCTTGCCACCGATCTCGACCGGCGTTGGGTGGACCGTGACCAGGTTCTGCCGTGCCTGCAGGGGCTGCTCGCTGACGAGGGTCCCGTGCCCGGCGCGTCGGTCGTCGTCCTGGCGGCGGGGGAGACCTTCGATGCCGTTCCGCTCCGTGGCCGAACGCTCGACCTCGCGTCTTTACCCTCGCCGTACGAGGCATTCGCGATCCGATCCCGATTCCCCATCTTCACTCGCCCCGGGACGGGGGAGGTGATGCGCACCGCGCACTTCATGGTATCCAACGCCTGTCCGTACCGATGTAATTTCTGCTCCGAGTCGTCGCAACTTGGCGCTGGGCTCAAGCGGTTCAAGGACGATGCGATAGGTGCGGCGGCGGAGCGGGTCTGTGAATACGTCAGCTATGGCGCCGAGTCGCTCTTCTTCGACGACTCCGTCTTCTGGAGCGGGCGGTATCGGGACATTGAGAACTTCTGCGAAGAGCTCAGCCGGATCCGCCGGGACGAGAGCGGTTCACTCGAACCGCGTTACCGCAGATTCGTTCGCGAGGAAGGCGATGTCCAGCGGCTGCGCGACCTCCAGTGGGGTGCTCAGCTGACTGTGGACACCCTCGTCGCGCTACATTCGGCTGAAGAGTCGTCAAAAATCCTGCGAAAGATGAAGGATGCCGGATGCAGCTACATCTACATCGGCATCGAGAGCATGTCGACGCAAGTTATGAACAACATTCACAAGAATATCCGCCGGGACGAACGGAAGCCCTGGAGGGAAAAGGTCAGGGAAGCTGCGGCCCTCGTCAAGGAGCAGGACCTGCAGCTGGGAACTTCCGTTCTTTTCGGCCTCGACGGTGAGACGCGGGACAGTATCGACGAGACCATCCATGAAGTGGGCCGTCTCATCGACGACAAGCTGATCGATCTGGCTAGCCCGAATATACTCACCTATCACCCCGCGACACCGGTCACGCGCCAGCACGGCATGCAGGACCAACTCGACTACCACTCCCCGCGCATCGACAACCGAAAGCCCTATATCTATTTCGAGGAAGCTTTTCCCGGTGTCGTCTCCGTTCTCCTCACCGAGGACGACATCTGGCACATTCACAGGGAGACCGAGAAGCGCTGGGGTGGGGCCCGCAATGATGCTGCCGTAGTTCCTGTCCAGGAAGAGCGACCCGACGGTCCCGGCATGTCCACGCCGGACTGTGGCGACATCTAAGGAGCCCAGCGGCTCCGGATATGGCTGTAAGGGCTGAGCCGCTGGATGGCCTACGAGACTGAACTGCTCGCTCTGATCGACGATGTGCTGGCGATATCCGACGATGTGCTGCTCTCGGGGGTGCGCTCTAGCCATCTGAGCTACCGGCCTGTTGACCAGGATCATACGTACATACCGCAGCTGTTTCCTAGCCGCTGCCTGAACAGGAACGACGAGGATCAACCGCCGTGCATCGCACCATGATGAAGTCCAAGATCCACCGAGCCACGGTCACGCAGGCCGACCTCCACTACGTTGGTTCGCTCACCATCAGCTCCGACCTCATGGAGGCCGCAGATCTACTGCCTGGCGAGAAGGTTGACATCGTTGACATCAACAACGGGTCCCGCCTCTCCACCTACGTCATCGAAGGGCCGAGGAACACCGGAATCATCGGCATCAACGGTGCCGCTGCGAGACTCATCAGCCCAGGAGATCTCGTCATCATCATCTCCTATGCGCAGGTATCTGATGAGGAGGCCCGCGACATGAAACCCCATGTTGTCTTCGTTGACGAGGACAACCGAATCATCACTGCCGGCCATGACCCCGCGGAGGCCCCACAGGGCAGCGGACTCCTGCGTGGCGACAGGATCGTTCCTCCGTCCTCTCAGCTCGACTCTGTCGGGAATCCTGGGTGACCGGGCTCAAGTGCCAAGGCTTCGCCAGGACTTCGGCCGGGGGATGTCGTTGTCGTTCAGGAAGGTCTGGAAGGCGGTCGATGGTCTCGGTGAGGGGGATTCTTCGGAGGCCGACTGGCCGCTGAGTCGTTCGATGTTGACGGCGAGGGCTGTGAGTACGTGTCGCCGATGGGCTTTCGGCCGGCCTCGGTAGCGGCAGCGACGCATGCCGTGTCCGTGAGCGAACTCGTCGATGGTGCCCTCGATACCGGAGCGGACCGCGTAGCGGGCCTCCAGTCGGGTCCCTGCTGCTCGGTGCGGACGCGGATTCGCAGGCCGCGGAGTCCTCGCGGAGGGAAGCCCACGTTCCGGGCGTCGCTGGAGCCTGTGCAACGGGGGCGGTCCGGGCACGGCTGGCACTGGCTCTTGGTGAACCGTGCCACGGTCAGGGGTGCCGCGGTGGGCGAGGATGTCGGGTAGGGGTTCGTGGTGCTGCCGAGCCGCTGGGTCGTGGTGCGCGGTTTCTCCCACCTGATCCGGGCCCGGCGCCTCGTCCGGGACTACGAGACCCGCATCGACAGCGTCGAGGCGATGGCCTGGTGGGCAGCGAGCATCCCGGCCACCCGCCGCCTGGCCCGCTCCGGCCGACCGACACCCCGCCGGCCAGGGCATCCGCCGGTCCTCACGGCGCCACCGTCCAGGTGGTTCCGCCGTTGTGCGCGAACCTTCGGACCTCGCGTCCTCTGGGAAGGGCCACGAAGGCCTGGATGGCGTCGCCGCAGGTCAGCTAAGGTGCCAGAGTGTTCCGCCGGTCTGGCTGGGCGACAACTCCTCGGTGATGAAGCAGGTCGTGGAGCGCCTCTACGCCTGCTCGTCCATCCTCAACGAGCAGGGCCAGTACGCCTACTACGGCCGGGTCGGCGGCTGCCTGATCACCGGCAACGAGGACGGCGCCAAGCACTGCGCGATGAACGTCCTCTACAGCCTCCAGCACCTGGGCTACGTCATCCCCCCGCAGGCCGACGCCGCCTGGGTCGGCGAGGCCGGCCCGGGACCGTCCTACCTGGATCCCGGTTCCGGCGGCCCGGAGAACGACTTCACCAACCGCAACACCACCTTCATGACCTGGAACCTCCTCCACCTGGCCCGGATGCTGAAGGACGCCGGCGGCATCCCCGCCCACGGCAACCAGCGCTCCGGCTGGGACGCCGGCTGCCGCTTCGACTTCGAGAACCCCGAACACCGTTGAGCGATAGGCGCGGACCTGGGGAATCGGCTGAGGACGACCCGGCTGGGGAGCGGTGACGCGGTCCGAGCTGCGGTGCGGCAGCCGTGTGTAGCTGGACCGGTGGCGGGCGATACCCCGGCGGCGATTGCCGCGGACAGCGAGCAGCGCCCACAGAAGCACCGTGTCCCCGCCCTCCACGACGGTGAGGCGGGCCGTGTCATCGGCGGCCAACGTCTGGCAGGTCGCCGCCCCGGCCCTCGTCAACGACGGGAGTGTGAGGGAAGCTCTTCCCACCGGTCAGATCACCGGCCCGCTGCGGAGGTCGGCGGCCCCGTTCGCCGCGACAACTGTTCTGACCCTCGTGCGATCGCGTCCTGGTGCCTCTTCCGTCGCGAGCAGCGCTATTGGGGCAAAAGCTCGGCGCCCTGTACCCGGAGCCGGGCGCGCTGTTGCCCGGAGGTCTGGGGGTGCCGGCCGCGTCGATCTCCTGGGCCGCGGCTTGGTGGGGGCACTCGCACACCGGTGCCGTCACCGCCCGGGTGCCGGCCATCCTGACGGTCCTGATCCGCGTCGGGATGGTGATCCTCGGAAGCCCGACCTGCAGCTGAACCGGTCGAGCACGGGTTCAGGCGGAGACACCACCCCCGGGATCACCCGCCGATCGACGCCACCGTCACGCTCCCGTAGGGGGACTGGACCACCGGCCGCTGCGCGACGGATACCGGCCGATGTCCACCAGGTGCTTTCCGATCGGATCCGCGCCGGTCCTGACCGCGTCGTTGAGCAGCGCGGCCAGGCCGGGCAGGGTCACCCGGCCGACGACGAGCTCTTCGACGTGGCCGCCCGTCCAGGGCAGCGGGGCGGCCAGCACCGCGCCGGCCGCGGCGAAGTCGGCGCCGGTGGCGCCGTGCGTGCCCACCAGCAGTGCGCGGCGCCCGGCGAGTTCGAGCTGGTGCGCCTCCTCGCCGCGGCGGATGCCGTCCAACCGGGTGTCCGTTCCCGGTACCCGCCAGTCCGGCCTGATGCCGCCGAACAGGACGAGACGTCCGCCGTCCCGGGGCAGCAGGTTCCAGGCGCTGTCGAAGGTGGTGTCGTCGAGCGACGCCGTGGTCACGACCACGGTGCTGAACGTACGCGTTCCCGTCCCGCCGGTGAGGACCTTCGGCACGTCCCGCAGCAACGCGGTGGCGGAGAGGGCGGTCAGCCGTGCGGCGCTCCTGTTGACCAGGGTGACCTGACACCCCTTCAGTCTCAGCAGCACCGCGAGCAGTACCCCGGCGGTCCCCGCACCGACGATGGCCACGTCGGAACCGCTGGGGACCTTGCCGGCGCAGTGGACGGCGCACGCGAGGGGTTCGGTGAAGGCCGCGCGATCGTCCGGAGTGCCGTCGGGGACGGTGGGCAGGGCGGCGCGCAGCTGGTCGGGCGATCCTTCCAGCAGAGCCGTCTCGCCGAACGCGGTGGTCCGTCTCACCGGGATGTGCGGGTCGAGGCACACCCGCAGACCGGGCGGGAAGTCGTCCATGCTGCTGCTGTGGACGATGCCGACCATTTCGTGACCGAAGTCGGAGCGGACGTCCCGGCTCCGGCGGACCTCCTTGAGGTCCGAGCTGCACAGGCCCACGGTCCGCGGGAGCACCAGCACCCATGACGGGGAGGCCGGGCGCGGCCACGGGCCGGTGGTGAGCCGCACCCCGCCGGGCACCAACTCCAGGCGGCTGCTGACGGGTTCATCCATGGTGACCGCCGTCGGAGAAGCGGACGACGACCTTGACGATCTCGGAACCGTCGTCGGTCCGGAACTGCCCGTCGAGTCGACGGTTGATCACGTCCACCGCCTCCTCGGGACTCAGTTCATGGGTGATGAGGGCGCCGTACCCGCGGGGATCGGCCCGGAGGAGCCGTTCCGCTCGGTGCAGCTGGCCCAGCGAGGTCCCCCGGTGGCCGGTGACCACCAGTGGTTTGCCCTCGTGGGTGACCGCCGCGACTGCTCCCAGCTCGGGGCCGACGGCGCCGCAGACGTTGTGCCGGCGGATCCGGCCGACGGTGGGGTCGACGAAGGTGGGGGCTGCGGCTGCCGCGTCGAGCGCGGTGACGAGCACCATCGTCCCGCCGGGGCGCAGGGCGTCCGCCGCCTGCCGGACGGCGGACGCCATCGCCGGCCGCGGGGCGCAGACGACCGCCACGTCGACCGGCCGCGGCGTCCGGTGCCCGGCCACGGAGAGGTGGGTGGGTGTGAGGCGGGAACGGTTCTCCACCCAGGCCAGACGTTCCGGCCGGGCCTCGACCAGTTCGACCTCGTGCCCCAGGTCGATCGCCCTGCGGACGTGGAGCAACCCGATGGGACCCGCACCCCAGACCCCGACGGCCAGCGGACCGGCCGGGGCCGAGAGCTCGATCAGCTCCCACGAGTAGAGGACGGTGCCGAGCGGCTCGCACAGTGCGAGCACCGCCACCGGGTCCAGCGGTTCTACGTCCTGCAGCGCGCCGAGCGGCAGCTCCGGCGTCAGGGGGACCCAGCTGCGGAACAGACCGTCGAAGCTGTGGCCGAGGATGGAGTCCTGGTCCCGCACGTCCACGGGGTTGAACGCGACCACCCGGTCACCACCAGGCGCGCCGTGCAGGATCCCGATGCCTTCGTGACCGAGTACCGCGGCCACGTCCCCCCGGTGTCCGGCGCCGATCTGGACATCGGTGCCGCACAGCCCTACGGCGAGCATCGACACGTACTGCTGGTCGCCCGGCGGCCGTTCCATCGGCACCATCCGGACCTGGCGCCCGGAGCGGAGCAGCTGCCAGCCCGTCATGACATCACCTGCAACTGCCGGTCCCGGAGCGCCGCCAGCGCCTCGCGCAGTTCTTCCCCGGTCACGTCGTTGACGAACACGGCGTCGCCGACGTCCTTGAGCAGGGGCAGGCGCTGCCGGCCGTCGCGGTGCAGGCTGGTGTGGGCCAGGGCCTCGACCAGCAGCTCCGGGGTCATGTCCCGGTGGACCGTCGGCAGGCCCAGGTCGGTGAGGACGCGGATGACGCGGTCGGCGACGGCCGACGGCAGGAGGCCTCGGTTCCGCGAGAGCATGACGGTCACGGCGAGGTCGACGGCGACGGCCTCACCGTGCAGCAGCGCGGGTTCGAGGGACATCTCCAGAGCACCGGAGAACGCGTGGCCGATGTCGGCGAGCCGGTCCAGCCGGTCCTCGCCGAGGTTCCCGATGAGTTCGCCGAGCATGGCCGAGATGCTGCGCTCGATGACCTCGGACTCCACGCGCGGGTCCGGTGTGCCCACGGCCAGCGTTCGGCCGTGCGCGTCGAGGAGGTCGAACAGCGCCGCGTCGGCCACCAGCGCGATCTTGATCGCCTCGCCGAGGCCGCAGCGGTACTCGCGGGGATCCAGCGTGGCCAGGAATCCCGGGTCGATGACGACCTGACTCGGACGGCTGTAGGTGCCCAGCCGGCTCTTGTGCCCGCCGTAGTTGATCGCCGTCTTGACGCCGATACCGGCATCGATCATCCCGAGCAGGGTGGTCGGCACCTTGATGAGCGGAACCCCGCGCCGGTAGATGCCGGCGGTGAAGCCCACGAGGTCGAGCAGCACGCCGCCGCCCACCGCGATGACCGGTTCCGATCGGCGCAGCAGACCGAACCGGTCGAAGGCGTCGGCCAGTTCGGACACCGCGGCCAGGTTCTTGCCCGACTCGTCCGGTGCGAGGAGCAGCGTTTCGAGGGTGACGCCGCCTGATCCACCGGTCAGCGCGTTCGTCAGTGCGTCGCCGTGGAGCTCCCACACCCGCCTGTCGGCCACGACGAGTCGCCGTGCGGCACCGTGTCGGCCCGGACTGGCCGTGACCTGCGGAGTGCCGCGGCCGGAGGCGAGCGTGTTCGGGGCCATGACCACGCTGTATGACTTCGGAGCGTCACCCGGCACGGTCCAGCTCCGTGTCCCGGCAGGGCCGGAGCGGGCCAACAACCCGGCTCCGTGCAGCGCGAGTTCGGCATCGGGTGAGGCCACCCGCACCGTGTCGGCCAATGAACCCGGTCGTCCGTAGAGCCCCACCGCGTCCATCTGGGCCGTCAGGCACTCCAGGTACTCCCGGCCGAGCCCCGCCGGCACTCCACCGGTGAGGACCACCCGGTCGATCTCGGCGTCGGTGGTGAGCACCGAGAGCAGCGCGTGCGCGAGCGGCCGCGTCACGGCTTCGAGCACGGCGAGCGCGGCTCGGTCACCACCGGACACGGCCCGGGTGAACTGACCGGTCAGAGGCGCGTCGGCGGCCAGCCACGGCGCGCCCTCGGCGGCGAGCCGGGTGAGGATCCGCTCGATGCCACGACCCGACGCGTAGGCGCTGAGGTGCCCGGTCGCACCGCAGTCACAGGGCAGCACGAGTTCCCGTGAGCCGATGCGGCACCAGGCCGGCAGATGTCCGATCTCACCCTGCAGTCCGGAGTCCGCGGACACCGGAACCCTGCCGGTGCCGACCTCGACGGTCCGCAGCCCGATGCCACTGCCGACCACGACGGCGGCCAGCCGCCGCAGGTGCTGGGTGTCGGGCTGGGCCGCCAGCGCCACCGCGCTGGCGGTGACGTCGTTGACGACCGTCCACCGGAACTCGGGCGCCGCATCCCGGAGGGCCCCGGCGGTGTCGAACCGGTGTCCGGCCTGGTCGCCCCAGAGCGGACCGGATCCCACCGTCAGGCCGGTGCGTGCGTCGATCGCCGCGCCCAGCGACACCCCGACCGCGGTCACAGGGTGACGGCGGGCCAGCCGGCGCGCATCGCCGACGATCAGGTCCACGAGACGCCGGTGCAGCGCGTCCGCACCCTCACCCGGGCAGCTCACCCAGGACGGGGCCGTCCGCACGGCGAGGTCGTGCAGGCGGCCCTCGCCGTCCAGCACCGCCGAGCGCGCGTGGGTCCCGCCGACGTCGAAGACGACGACGGCCTCGGGGGTCGTCATGAGCCCGCCTGTGCCGGTGCCTCGGCGCAGCGTGCGACCGCACATTGTGCGCCCTCTGCCAGGAAGTAGTCCGTGCGTATCGGGGGCGCGTCGAGAACAGTCGCCGATAGGTGGCGCCGACGCGCTACGGCACGTGTAACGGATTTAGCGCGGGATCGGTTCAGATGTATGGAGAACATTTAATGCGGGCTCCCTGTGGCGAACGGGATGTATGCTGTCGACGCTTCGATCGTCAGGATAGCAAGCCGTCAAGTCGGGTGGTACGTTGAGCCTCCGCCGGGGTGAGCTGGCCTAAATATGGGACCCTACATCCGGCGCGAATGAGGTACTTGACGCCGACGGGAACCTCGTGATTGGATCACGAATAGGTTGATGATCATGCGTCAAGACCGAAGGGTCGAGACGGCCGATGATGATTCGGCGGCATTCTCTTCGGACTCGCCCACCTGATTGGTGGGGAATGCGCTGTCATTAAAGCGGGTGAAAAGGAGGCGTAAATGCGACGCGGCACGGGCGGGTTATCGATATCGGACAGACTGGCCCACCTCGCGGCCGAAGCCCCGGATCACCCCGCGATCGTCGAAGGGGTCACCGGCGGCTCGTACCGCGAGGTCACGTACCGACGCCTCTTCGAGGAGGTCTCGGAGCTCGCAGAGCTCTTCGGCTCCTGGAACCGCGACATGGACGGCGACGCCGTCGTCTGCCACCCCGCGTCGCTCTCCATCGGGACGGCGGAGATCATCCTGGCCGCGCTGTGCGCCGGCGTCACCGTGCTCCCGCACGCGCCGGGGATGGACGCCGACGTGCTCTCCGGCGCGCTGGGCCGGGCCGGACTGAGCGGTGACACCCGACCCGTCCGGCTACCCGGGCCGCCCGGAACCGACCGGGGACCGGGCGACACGGTTCGGATCGCACGCTGGGAACGTCCCGCCGAGGGGCGCCGTCCGCGGTACCTCCTGGCGACGAGCGGATCGACGGGGATCCCGAAGCTCGTTCCGTTCCAGAACTTCGGGAGCTACGACCCGAGGGCCGTCCCCGACATCGTCTTCCGGACCTGCAAGTGGCGGAGCGGGCAGAAGCAGCTGATCATGCTCCCGCTCTACCACATAGGGACGATGGCCGCCCTCGTCCAGGGCGTGCTGGACCGGAACCAGGTCTTCCTGGCGAGTCACCACGACCCGGAGGAACTGCTCGGCGCGATCGCGGAGCACCGGATCGAGTGGCTCATGCTGACCCCGAACTACATGAGGCACCTGCTGGCCGCCGCCGAGCGCCGCCCCGAGTGCCTGGACAGCCTGAACGGAGTCCTCCACACCGCACTGCCGTGTCCCGCGCCGTTGAAACAGGCCTGGTTGGACCTCCTGGGGGGCGAACGCCTCTTCGAGATGTACGGGGGCACCGAAGGCGTCGGCGTCACGGTGATCAGCGGCTCCGAGTGGCTGGAGAAGCCGGGTTCGGTCGGGCGCGGGCTGCTGACGGAGGTGCGGATCGGCGATGCGCGGGGCCTGGAGCGCGATGAGGACGGCATCGGCAGGATCTACCTCCGCCGGTTCGGCGCCTCCGCCCGCACCCGCTCGGCGACTCCGTGGCTCCGGACCACGTCCGACGGCTTCGTGAGCCTCGGCGACCTGGGGTGGGTCGACGAGGACGGGTACCTCTTCGTCTTCGACCGTGCGGCGAACCGGGCCGCCACCGCCGGCGGGGTCACCTGGCTCGGGCGTCTGTCGCTGCTGCTCCGGACCCATCCGGACATCCTGGACGCCGAATGCGTCGCGCTCACGGACGCCGACCGTGTCGAGGTGGGGATGCTGCTCGTCACCCGCGATCCCCGGGCGGTCCCCGATCTGGCGGAGCTGGAACGGTTCTGCGCCGCCCGGGCGGGCGGTCACGAGTTCCCGCGGATCCACCTCCAGGTGGAGGAGATACCCCGGTCGGAGATCGGCAAGCCCGACGCCACGGCGATCAGGGCGGTCTTCGACTCCGCCGGTCCCCGGCACGCCCGCACGCCGGTGACGTCCCCCTCCGAGGAGAAGACGTCCCCCTCCGAGGAGAAGGTGCCTCGTGGCTCGACAGCTTGACGTTTCACTTTTCCGCACTGTCTGCCCCGACGCCCTCGGCGCCTCCTTCCAGGAGGGTCCCGAGCCCGCCGTCCACATATCCACCAGTGGTATCAGCTCCGGCGTCGAGATCCGTACGGCGTTCCGCAGGTGCTACGGCGTGGACGTCCGGCGTGTGCTCTTCGTCGACGGGCTCGAATGGCCGGCGGAAGGCTGGTGCGACCATCCGGACGCCTCGGCCGGCACTCCGCTCCGGGTTCGGTTCGAATACGTCCACACGCAGCCGTCCAACCCGTTGGAACTGGCTCTCTCGGAGTTCTGGAAGGAGCTCCTCGAAGTGCCGGACATCGGTGTTTCCGATGAGTTCTGGGAACACGGGGGAGACTCCCTCGGGACGGTCGAGACCATCGATTTCCTGAGCCAGGAATACGGCGTCCGGATCGATGTATTCGAGGTTGGCGACAAATTCACCGTCGCCCGGCTGGCCGGGCTCGTCCGCGAGCGGTCCCGGCCCTAGAGACTCATCCCCGCCCGTGATTCGTCACCCCGGTGAAGACCCCGGGCGGAGGATGGACCCATAAAAAGCGATTCCTTTTGGAGGTGAACACCATGGAGTACTTCAACACCGAGATCGTGGACATCGAGTCCCTGTCGGACGAGGCCCTCGACGACATCGTCGGCGGCGCCGCCGTTGCCGGGCGCTGTGTCTCGTAGTAGGCGGTAACCGAGTCTTGGCTGGCATCCGGGGGATCCCGGATGCCAGCCGAGGCTTTCAGTGATTCGGAGGCGACGTCATGCACCACCAGGGTCAGGAAGCGGTACCGCTGACGCTCCCGCAGCTCCTGATGCACCGGACTCTGCGAGACCGCACGGGTTCCGGGCCGACCCTGGAACTGTCGTACCGCATCGAAGGACCGCTGGACGTCCCGGCGTTCATCGCGAGCGTGGGCGATGTCGTCAGCAGTCACGACGCGTTGCGGCTGGCGGTCTGCGAGTGCGGGGCCTCCGGGCCGCACCAGTGGGCGAGGGAGACGCCCCCACCGGCCGAGCTGGTCACCTGCCAGAAGATCAAGGCCGGCTCCGAGGAGCGGTTCTCCCGGTACGCCGTCGGCCTGGCCACGAAGGACGTGGCCGAGGGCTGGGACCTGCGGACGGAGTTTCCGTTCCGGCTGAGGTTGCTCCGGCACTCACCCGATGTCCACGCGTTCGTCGCGACGTTCTCGCAGCTCGCCGTCGACGGCAGTGTCCGGGCGATCTTCGGCGGGGACCTGTGGCGGGCGTACCGCCGGCGCCTGGGCGATGACGAAGCCGTCGCCGAACCGGGTCCGCGGTTCCTGGACGTGGCCGTGGAGCGCGAGGCCCCGGCCGCCAACAGCCGTGACATCGCCGACTTCTGGCGGCGCCGGTACGCCCGGATACCCCGGGACTGGGGATTCCTCGCCTCCTCCGCCCCCGGCACGACCGAGACGCCCGACACGGCGCAGGCCGGCAACCTGGAGACGGGCTTCGTCCTCGAGGGCGAGCGGCTCCGCACGATGCGCACGGCGGCGCGATCGAACAACGCCTCGGAATTCATCTGGATCCAGCACGCCCTGGCATCAGCGGTGTTCGAGCACACCGACGCGGACTCCGTTCCGGTCTGGCTGCCCGTCGACACCCGGAGCACGAGGGAACGGCGACAACTCGGCATGCTCACCCTGGGCCTGCCGGTGGTCGTCGACCGCGGCGCCACGCCGTCCGATCTCGTCCGGACGCTCACCGGTGAATGGGTCGAGACGCTGAAACACCGTCGGGTCACCCGGGAGACCGTCGACGCCGGAGGGCTCACCGACCTGGGGGACCTGGTGGGAGGGCCGGAGCGCAGCGTGCGTTTCGCGTACCTGAGCCATCCCCGCAACCGGCTCCGGGCCACCGTGGGCGGTCTCGATGTGCAGTACGGCGCCTACCCGCCCATGGTCGAGCGGGTGGTCAGCGGAGTGCAGCTCAAGGCCGGGAGCTGGGACGAGAGCGTTCACTTCCGTCTCACCGTCAACCGGTCCCGGCTCACGGAGACCGCGGCGCGGCGGATGACCGCCGTCGTCGAGCGGCTCCTCCTGGGCTGAGGCCCGCCGACCCCCGAACACCCCCACCAGACCACCACTTCCGAAGGGAGGTGCCGTTCGTGATCGAATCCAATGAGAAGACCGAAGCCGGGCCGTCCGAGTCTCCGGTCGCGGGGCCGGTCGGCCGGGCCAGGTTCAGCCGTCAAGCGGCCGAGAAGCACGCTCCCGGCCGACGCCTGGGAGACGCCCTCACACTGCCGGGACTGCTGGCGGAGCGTCCGGAGAGCCGCCTGCGCAAGCTCATCGCGGCAGTCTCGGCAGCACTGCCGGGACGCCGCCGGCCGCGGGTACCGGTCTACTACCAGACGGAGAGCGCCGACTGCGGGCCCACGAGTCTGGCGATGGTCCTGGCCTTCCTGGGCATCGACGTGGACATCGCGGCCGTGCGGCGCCGGCTCAACGGCGGTCAGGCGGGGGTCTCGGCGCGCGCGCTCCTCCAGGCGGCCCGGCACTTCGGTGCCCTCGGGCGCGGCGTGCGGGTCGGCGTCGGGGGGCTCGGCCGCCTGAAGGCCGGCAGCATCCTGTTCTGGAACTTCAACCACTTCGTCGTGCTGGAGCACGCGACCGCGACGCACGCCTTCATCGTCGATCCGGCCGTGGGGCGCCGGCGTCTCGCGCTGAGCGAGGTCGCGGACGTCTTCACCGGGGTGGCGCTGGAGTTCGAGGCGCCGCTCACCGACGGCCGCGGGCCGGTGCGCCGCCGTGGACCGGGCGTCGCGAACAGCTCCTGGCGCTACCTCAAGCTGTTCGTCACCCGGGACCGCCGCTGGACGGGCCTGGTGGTCGCGTCCTTCCTGCTGCTCGTCTTCAACTTCGCCACCCCGTTCGCGTCCTCCTACCTGGTCGCCCACGTCGGCACCGGGGGACAGCCGGGGCAGGCGGTCGTCCTCCTCTGCCTCGCGCTCGTGGCGGGCGCCTCCTTCGCGCTGCTGCAGATCGTCCGCGGGCTGACGCTGATAGCGCTCCAGTCGATCGCGGACCGGCGGGTCACGCTCGGCGTCTTCGGCCACCTGCTCTCCCTGCCGTACGAGTACTTCACCAGGCGGAACCCCGGCGACCTCGCGCTGCGGGTGCGGACCAGCTCGTCGGTCCGTCAGACCCTGACCGGCGCGGCCCTGTCCGCCGTGTTCGACGGCACGCTGGTGCTGGTCTACCTGGCCCTGCTCCTGGTGGTCGACCTGCAGTTCGCGCTGATGAGCATGGCGCTGGCGGCCGTGATGGTGGCCGTCCTCGTCGTGTTCTGGAAGAAGCAGCGGTACCTCTCCGCGGAGGAGCTGGAGCGGCAGTCCATCTCGGAGGGCGCACTCCTCGAACTGCTGGACGGACTCCAGACGATCAAGGCCTGCGGCCTGGAGGACACCGCGCACGACCGCTGGAGCCACACCGTCGTCGACGAGATCAACCAGCGGGGCCTGAGCCGGCGCAACCAGGTCATCGGCTCCGCGTTGAGCGCGACGATCCAGTTCCTCGCGCCGCTCGCGGTGCTCGCCCTGGGCTTCGTCAGGGTCGCGAACGGTACCGCGTCGCTGAGCTCGGTGGTCGGGTTCACCTCGCTCGCCGTCGGGATGTTCGTGCCCCTGGCGGGTGTCGTCCAGAGCGCGCTCCAGGTCGCCGGTCTGGGCGCGACGCTCTCCCGGTTGACGGACGTGCTGGGCGCCGAGCCGGAGGAACGCCCGGCCGACGCCGTGCCGCTGGACGACACGAGCGGTCCGGTCGAGCTCCGGAACGTGTCGTTCTCCTACCCGGGCAGCTCCGGGGACGTCCTGAGCGGGATCGACGTCCGCTTCGAGGGCGGGAGGTTCACGGCGATCCTGGGGCGGTCGGGGTCGGGCAAGTCGACGATGGCGTCCATCATCGCCGGGCTCCAGACCCCGAGCAGCGGATCCGTCCTCGTCGCCGGCCACCCCATGGACCGGCTCGACCGGGTGTCGCTGAGGCGTTCGATCTCCTACGTCGCGCAGGATTCCCGGCTCTTCGCCGGCACCATCTGGCAGAACATCAGCTACGCCCAGCCCGGGTCCTCCTTCGAGGACATCAAGCGGGCCGCGAAGCTGGCGTGCATCCACGACGACGTCATGGCGCTTCCCATGCGCTACGACACGTTGCTCGGCCCGGGGGGCCTCGGTCTGTCCGGCGGCCAGCGTCAGCGCATCGCGCTCGCCCGTGGGTTGATCCGCAAGCCGCAACTGCTGGTCCTCGACGAGGCGACGAGCGCGTTGGACAGCGCGACCGAGCGGGCGATCTTCAACGGACTCGCCGCCGCCGATCAGACCCTGATCGTCATCGCGCACCGCCTGTCGGTGCTGGAGGCCACGGACCGGGTGGTCGTCGTCGACTCCGGCCGGGTGGTCGCTCAGGGCACCTACGAGGACCTCCTGGCCACTTCCCCGATCATGCGCACGCTCGTGGCCGGCCAGGGGGAATCGGCGGCCTGAGACGGCCGTGCCGCCCTCGTGGGCGTGACCCCGGGACATGTGCCCCAGAATCAAGGAAAGTGGCGAGTTGCTCTCCGAAGCGAAGAATCAGATGTTGACCGCGGTCGGCCCGGGGACCCCCATGGGTGAACTGCTGCGACGGTACTGGCACCCGGTGGCCGCCGTCTCGGAGCTCGCCGAGAAGCGGGTGAAGACGCTTCGGTTGCTGGGGGAGGACCTGGTCCTGTACCGGACCGAGAGCGATGAGTACGGCCTGGTGCAGCGCCGGTGTCCCCATCGTGGCGCGGACCTGGGGCAGGGCTGGGTCGAGGGCGGGAGCCTGCGCTGCTCGTACCACGGTTGGATGTTCGATCAAGCCGGAACCTGCGTCGAGCAGCCCTACGAGGACCTGGCCGAGTCCGCCGCACCGTTCCGGGACAAGGTGAAGGTCACGGCGTACCGGGCCGTCGGGTTCGCCGGAATGGTCTGGGCCTACCTGGGCCCGGCCCCGGCTCCCCTCATTCCCGTGTTCGAACCCTTCACCTGGAACCGAGGCTTCGTCCAGATCATCCTGTCGGAGCTCCCGTGCAACTGGCTGCAGTGCCACGAGAACGCCGTGGACCCGGTGCACTTCGAGTGGCGGCACTCCAACTACGTCGCGCGCGCGGGGAACCCCGAGAACCCCGAACTCGGCCCCCGCCACACGGACATCGAGTTCCGGGAATTCGAGTTCGGCATCGCCGTGGCCCGGCGGGCGGAGCTGACGACTCCCGTCCTGCCCATTCCCCTCGCCCCGACGAACCAGCTGGACAGCAGCGGCATCGCGTGTCTGTGGCCGAACGTGCTGTACGCCGGCAGCAATCTCGAATGGCGTGTCCCGGTGGACGACACCCGTACCCTCAGCATCGTCTGGCACTACTCCCCGCTCCCGACGGACATGCCCGCGGTCGACCACGACCCGGTCCCGTACTGGTACGGACCCGTGACGGGGGAGGACGGCGAGCTGATTACCAGTCACGTGCTGAACCAGGACTTCGCGGCCTGGGTGGGCCAGGGCGAGATCGCGGACCGCACCAGCGAACGCCTGGGGCGCAGTGACGAGGGGATCATCCTGCTCCGCAAGCGGCTCTTCGCGGACATCGAAGCCGTCTCCCGGGGCGAGGACCCGCGTGGAGTCGTTCGCGATCCCGAGCTGAACACCTGCATCGCCCTGCCCCTGGACCGGCCCCAGCTGTACCGCGAGGGAGTCGACCGCGAGTTCTTCGAATGGCGGCTCAAGAGGGTCTTCGGCTGGCGGCTCAGCGACGATCCGTCCTACGCCATGCAAGCCGGGCAGCCGGCACACGTACGGCACGCGTTCGAGAAGGCCATGGGCATCAGCCAGGACTTCCTGACCAGCCAGGGCTTCCCGACCGGTCAGGGCTCGCCGGCCGGTCAGGACGGCTAGTCCCGTGTCAGTGCCGTCGAGCCGCAAGGACCGTGGACACGATCAGCATCGTGATCACCCCGAAGGAGAGAACATGTCGGTGAACAGGAAGTCGGCCGCCCAACTGGTCGCCGAAGCCGCGAACATGCGGAAAGTGATCATAGAGAAGATGTCCGCCGACGGCGGCCACGTCGGCTCGCCGCTGGCGGTCATCGAAGTGATCCAGGCCCTGGTCGAGGTCTTCGACTTCCCTCAGGACAAGATCGTCTTCGACGGTGCGCACCAGATGCACGCCTACAAGCTGCTGACCGATCGCGCCGAGGCCTTCGCCACCATGGACCACAGGGGCGGCATCGGCGAGTATGCCGACATCCACGAGAGTCCCTACGACTTCTACATCGGCGGCCGCATCGGCATCTCCGTCTCGGCCGCCCTCGGCTACGCCGTCAACCACCCCGAGTACAAGTCGATCGCACTGCTCGGCGACGGTTCAATGACCGCCGGCCAGCCCTTCGAGGCACTCAACCACGCCGGCGCGCTCGCGCCGAACCTGCTGGTCGTCTACAACGACAACGACTTCGCCGTCACGGAGACCGTCGGGTACCTGCACACCAGGAACACCCTGCGCGAGTTCAGTGAGAGCCTCGGTTTCGAGTACGTGGGCGCCGTGGACGGTCATGACACGCAGAAGCTGATCGAGCTGTTCGAGGACATCAAGCAGAAGCAGCACCCGGTGTTCCTCCACGTGAAGACCGTCAAGGGCAAGGGCTACGAGCCCGCCCTCCGCGATCCCGTCACGTTCCACTGGCTCGATCCGTTCGACCTCGCAACGGGCGAGCTGAAGAAGAAGCCCGTCAACAAGTTCCGGGAGCTGATCCTCAGGAAGGCGCCCGAACTGGTGGAGAAGCACGGCGAGGTGTACTATGTCTCGCCCGCCGCCGCCCGGAGCACCGGCCTCAAAGAGCTCAAGCACATCTATCCCGACCACGTCTTCGACACGGGGATCAACGAGCAGCACTGCGTGACGTTCTCCGCCGCCCTGGCCCTGAACGGTAACAAGGTGATCTGCTTCGTTCCCGCGACCTTCTTCCCCCGGGCGCTGGACCAGATCACCGACGCGTGCATGCTGAAGGTACCCATGGTGTTCGTCCTGCCAGGATCCGGCATCTCGAGCCAGGGGCAGACCCTGCAGGGGATCTACACCCTGCCGATCCTCAACGCGATTCCCCATGCCGAGCTCTACCACCCGTCGAGCCTGGCCGAGTTCGACCTGCTCCTCGACCGCGCGCTCGAGCACGACGGTCCGGTCTTCATCCACAAGCCCGGCGAGGACATCGAAACCGGCGTCACCGAGAGCGGGATCGTCGAAGTCCGGGAGGGCGGCCGGCTCAGCGTCCTGTCGATCGGCAACACGCTGGGCAAGGCACTCCGCCTGGCCGACGCGCTGGACGGCGTCCAGGTCCTGCACATCCAGAAGGTCAAGCCGGTCGATCTCGGAGCACTGGAACGGGCCATGGGCGGCAACAGCAGGATGCTGATCCTGGAGGACGGCTTCGTGCGGTCGGGTATCGGGCAGCACATCGTCGCCAATCTCCTGCACAAGCCGATGAGCTACGAGATCCTCGGGATCCGGGACCGGTTCCCGGGCATCGGTACGCTCGACGAGGTTTTCGAGGACATCGGTTTCGACGATCTGACGGTGCTGGCAGCGGCACGGCAGCTCATCAACGCGTAGGGCACGATGGGAGGGACAGCACGGCTGCTTCACAGGGGGGAATTCACCGAACTGTGGTACCGCCTCGACGCGCATCGCGGACCGATCGTCAGGAAGTTCTCCGCACATCCGGGCGACGACAAACTGGAGAACGAGGCCACGTTCATCCGCGACACCCTGCCGGAGTCGGCCAGGGAGTACTTCTGCCAGGTCATCGGGGTCGAGCGGGACGTGGCCGGCCCCAGCTTCTCGTATGAAATGCCCTATTACGAGGGGAGGTTGCTCAGGAACATCGCCCTGGACCGGAACACCGGGATCGTGGAGTCGGTCAACCACATCAGGGCGAGCATCACGGCCCTCAAGACGACGCTGTACGCGTACCCCTCCACCGAGCGGCCGGCTGAGTTCGCCCGCAGGAACTACGTCGATCGGATAGCGAAGCGGCTCGGTCGGTACACCGACCGGACCGGCCGACCCGATCGAGCGGGCCGACCCGGTCGGGACAACCGCTCCGACCGGACCGATCGAGCCGTCGACATCAGGGGTACCCAGGTCGGTGAGCTGAGCAGGTTCCAGCTGGACCGGGTCTTCCGGGACATCATCAGCAGACCGTCGGTGTCCCTCAACGGGCGCGTCCTGCTCACGCCGCTCGCCATTCTGGACCGGATCGGGGCCAGCCCGTCCCTGATGAGGACCATGATGCCCCGGCACAGTTCGATGCGGCTCATCCACGGTGACCCCCACCTGGGGAACATCATGATCCGGGAGGGCACGGACAAGCCGCTGTTCTTCGATCCGAACGGCTTCCACGCCGGCGGCGACATGGCCTACGACATCGGCAAGTTCATCATCTCGCTGGACTACGTCGAATCCGCCTTCGAAAGGAAGCTGGTGCTGCCCACCGTGTCGTCGGGTGGAGGCGAAATCACGGCCGGAGACCTGAAGGACTTCGTCGACCCCGACCTCGGTCGCCGATCCCGGGAGATCGCGCGGGCCGTGATCGAGGACGTGCTGCCCGAGGTGTTCGCGACCGACCTGCTCGTCGACCCGGGGCTCCTCGACCGGGCCGTCCTGGCCGCCGACCTGCACGCCTTCGCCGCCGCGCACACCTTCATCCCGACCACGCGGTCCGAGGTGGCCCTGCCGTTGCTGCTCTACTACCTGGAGTCGGCGAACAATCACCTGGACCTGATGGAGAGCGCCGGTCCGGATCCGTCGGCCGGAAGCGCGCTGCTCCCCTCGATCGCGTGGGCACCGTGATGCCGGAATTCGCCGACCACCATGCCGAACGGGTCATCGACTTCGTGAAGGCGGCCGGGGACTCGGCCTTCGAGCGGTGGCGGAACTTCGAGGTCGTCGAGATCAAGGACACCGGCGGCGACCTGGCCACGAACCTCGACCACGAGATCGAAAGGGCGTTCCACGGCCTGTGTCGCGAGGTCTTCCCCGGATGCGGCTTCAGAGGGGAGGAGCTTCCTGAGCTGAACACCGAGAGCCGAAACGGCTACACGTGGAACATCGACCCCATCGACGGGACGAAGAACTTCGCCAGCGAAGTGCCTCTTTGGAGCGTGACCGTAAGTCTCGAAAGGGAGGGCGAACCGGTATTCGGAGTGATATACAACCCGGTCAGCAAGCAGCTCTACACGGCCGCGGAGGGCCGCGGAGCCCATCTCAACGGCCGCCGGCTCTCCTACAACGCTCCCGCTGACCCGGCCCGCATGCAGCTGGCCATCGATTTCTTCATGCGCCAGGAAGATCCGGCGAAACGATCGAGGCAGGACGATCTGCTGGCCGAATTGTTTCACTCGTTCTACCGGGTGCGGAGCATAGGATCGGGTTCACTGTCCCTTGCCTGGCTGGCTCAGGGGCACTTCGGCGGGTACCTCAGCTGGGGACTCACCGAGAACAAGTTCATCGATATCGCCGCCGGCCTCGTCATCGCACGAGAGGCCGGAGCCGTGATCGGCATCGAGAGTCTCGACAGCGGCTCGTCCGTCCTCGTGGTCGGGAGTGGACCCACGTGTGACCTGCTGCTGGAGTTGGCCCACCGCGGGGGCCCCTCTTAGTCCGGCGGGTTCCCTCACGAACTGATCGCGGCGACCTGGGCACTCACGTACCGCCGCCAGTTCTCCCGGCCGTGATGAATGTTCGCGGGAGTGCCCAGGTCGAGCAACTCACCCCGAAGGTCGTGCGCGTACATGGTGAAGCCGCCGTTCTCGATGGCCCAGGGGAACACGTTGTCGCGCAGTCCCAGTGGACCGTCCTCGTCCACGTGGGCCTTGGCGTACCCCTCGCACACTTCGACGAAGTGGTCCGTCGACAGCACGATCGCGCCGGCACTGGTGAGTGCCAGTTCACCGGGTGCCGCGGGTGACACCGGTTCGCGGCGATCGTAGACGTGCCGAAGGCGCCAGGTGGCGGCATCGACGATGAATCGTCCGACATCGGTGGTGCGAGGGGTGATGTGACTGGTCACGGCTGCCGTCATCGACGGCTCACGGCGGGCGTGTGCCAAGGTCATCTCGGCGACCTCGTCCCAGGGGAGCAGCAGGTCGCCCGGCATCATCAGGACCTGGCCCTGCAACTGCCAGCGCTTGACCGCCGCGAGCACCGCGCCGTCGGGTCCGAGCGGCGTCCGCTCCTCGGAGAAGAGGTAGGAGACGCCCTCCTTCCACACCCATTCCTCGCTCTGGAGGTGCTCGACGATCTGATCGCCCATGTGTCCCACGCAGAACACGAACCGCCGAAAGCCGATCCGCTGCAATTCGCGGCAGATGGTCGACAGGATCGTTTCTCCGTTGTCGAGGCGCAGCAGATGCTTGGGAACGGCGTCGTTGGTCATCTCCCTGGCCCGGGTGGCCATGCCGCCGATCGGCATGGCCACCCACACGCGGCTCAGCTGATCAACTGCGCGATCCGCGGACATGACTCTCCTTGGGAACGATCTGTCCCTGACTGTTCATCAGGCGGATCCGTCCGCTGACCTCCGCAACGCGGAGGCTCTCCAGAAGGCCGGATCACTTGCCTGGTGAACCCTACCTTGCCGCGCCCGGCCGAAAAGTCGATCACAGAAGGTTCCCTGCCCCCGCTGGACGTCGGACCGGGTCCACCGGGACTGAGCTTTGCCCCGCGACGTGGACACCCATGACACTTGGATCTTGTAGGTCCAGGAAGGGAAGTCCAGATGGGACGTCCGTCGAAGTACTCGGACGAGTTCCGGCGTGATGCTGTCGCGTTGTACCGAGCCTCGGGTGGCGGACGCACGTTCGCGGCGGCCGCGAAGGGGATTGGGGTCAACCACGAGACCCTGCGGAACTGGGTGCGGGCCGCCGATGCCGAGGTGGCGGCGCCCGCGCCGGCGCTGAACGACGGCGAGCGGGCCGAGCTCGCGCGGCTTCGCAAGGCCGAGCGCGAGTGGCAGGTCGAGAAGGAGATCCTGCACCGGGCGGCCGCGTATTTCGCACAGGAGATGAAGTGAGGGCCCGCCGCTGGGACTTCGAGAACCCCGAACACCGCTGAGCCCGGCGCGGAGCGGCTCGGGGACGGCGCCGGTGACGTGCGGATCCGGCCGCCCTCGGCCTCGACCGGGCGCGGGGACCGCACCGGCCGGCCACCTGCCCCTCCACTGGTTCGGTGTGGGGCCACCGGGACGCTTCGGGCGGTGCCTCAAAGGTGCAGGAGCCACCGGTCGAACCACGCTGTCCCGGTCCGTTCACCGATCAACTGCGGGACGGCCGTCGGTCGAGCCGTCGACCTCGGATCATGCGTTGGGAAAGGCGCCAAGCGCCGTAGTGAACAGCACTCAATGACCAGAGCGACAGCCAATAGACGGAGAAGCTCATGAGGAGCAGGACCGCAATGCTGAGGGCATGGCCGACGGCAGGCGGTGGCTGAAGTTTGAACAGCAGAACGAAAATCATTGCGGATGCGGCCGGAGAGGCCATGGGTACGCATACCGCCAGCACCTTCCACGAAGTGCCGCCGCGCATGACCAGCCGCTCGAACGCGAAGGCGATGGGAAGGATGAGAAAACTGGTGGCAAGCCCCACGCCGGCGGCGATCAGGACGGCCTCGGCGTAGTCGCTGGCGACAAACGCCTCGTCGATGAGAAAGACTGCCGCAATCGGCAGAGTGAGGACGATGAAAGACGTGACGATGACTGCCGTCGTCATGGCGACGGACAGCAAGTGTCGAACGACCGCCCACCGTCGGGACTCAGGACTGTAGATGGGAGCCGGGCTGCCCAAGGTGGCGGTGGCGTGCTGATCTTCCAGGGACCGGCCGGGCAAAATTCACTCCTCGATGGCGGTTCTCAGAATGTGGGTGGCAGGCTTCGATCAGCGGAATGGTCGAGGCCGGCCGGTGATATTGCGTGGAGCGAGAGCGCCTGCGCCGACGGCTCAGGCAGAGCCCTGTTCGAGCACGGGTCCGGCTGTTCGGCAACCCGGCCCGCCCGAGGGGAATCCCCCGCCGGATCGAGCCGCACCACCCGCGCACGCCCGTGCCAAAAGTTTGGAGCCCCCACCCCCTCCCTGGGTCCTGTTGCCGACGTCGCGACTGCCGGGAACGGGCCCTGGCGCATTCTGCCCGCCTTCGCAGCCGCTGCGCCAGCCTGCGGTTCGGGACGGGCCGGCAGCAGGATGTCGAGCCTCTGCCCGCTGCGCGCCGGCGCAGCGGACCCCGCGGACCAGGCGGCTTGCTGCCGATTTCCGGAGGGGCGGCGAGCGTTCGGAGGAGCTACCCGACGTCCCGGCCGCAGTTCACGGGGTTGCGCGCAGGGCGTGTTGAAGGCTTGCGATGAAGTGGTGGAGGACGGCGGGGTGTCCGGCGGCGCGGGAAGGGTTGAGCTCGCCGATCGAGAGTGCTCGGAAACGCGGGTCCCGGCAGGCGGTGTCCAGCGCCTCGGACACGGCGTCGAGCGTGGGGCCGCTGTTGCGCCCGCCCGTGCTTTCGGCGAGCGGCGCGTCGGTGAAGTCCAGGACGTCGACATCGAGGTGCACGGCCAGGGAACCGGACGGGAGCGTACCGAGGGCCCGTGTCACTTCGGCTCCCGGCGTGGTGGCGAGATCGGTGTACGAGCCCCATCGCAGGCCCAAGCCTCTTGCCTGCTCGCGTTCCCAGGAGGTGGCGGCCTCGGGTTCGATGCCGAGGAGGTGGAGCCGGTCCGGGGTGAGCAGCGGGCGGTGGGCGAAGGCGGCCGCCAGCGGCTCCGCGGCTCCGGGCAGGTCCAGTCCGTGGGCGAGCCCCATCCAGTCGAGGGCGCCCTCGCGGGTGCTCGCGGGTGTGTTGAGGTCGAAGTGCCGGTCGATGTAGAGCAGGCCGGCGTCCGGGTCGCGCGCCGTGAGAGCCGCCATCACGCCCAGCGCGACGGTGCAGTTGCCGCCGATGACCAGGACGTCCGCGTCCTCCTCCAGCGCCCCGGCGACATGGTCGGCGACCGCCCTGACGGCCTGGACCACTGCCGCGAGGTTCTGGGCCCGCGGGTGCTCCGGGTCCGGGGCCCACACGTGTAGCGGCCCGTCCCCTGCATCCCGTACCCGGCGGCCCGCCGCCCTCAGGCGATCGATCAGGCCCAGCTCGCGCAACACGCTCGGTGCGGCCTCCTGGCCGGGTGCGTAGCTGCCCGCACTGGTCGGCGCGCCCACCACAACGAGATCCCGTCGCATCCACCCATCATCGCCGTCCGCCCGGACGGGCGCGAGCGGTCTGCGCCTGCGGGTCACCAGGGGGAGTGGCGATGCCGCAGGGAGAAGCAGGGTGCGGGGGGTGTCGGCATGACCTTGGGTGACCCGGGTGCGGAGCAGCAGTTCGGCGCTTTCCGGCCGCCCGTGTGCTGCACGGACGCGGGCGAGCGGTTCCGCGGTGTCGTACGAGCGGTTCGCCGGCCCCTCGGCTCGACTGGTACTCCTCGTTCACCTGGCCCGCCTCCTCAAGGACACCGGCGGCATCCCCGCCCACGGCAACCAGCGCTCCCAGTGGGACGCCGGCTGCCGCTTCGACTTCGAGAGCCCCGAGCACCGGTAGCGCGGCCGTCAGCCGATCTGTTCGGCCAGGGCGAGGATGATGCCCGAGGGGCCGCGGAGGTAGCAGAGGCGGTAGACGTCCGTGTACTGCGCGACCTCGCCGATCAGTTCGGCGCCGTGGGGGCGCAGGCGGGCGATGGTGTCGTCGATGTCGTCGACGGCGAACATGACCCGGTGCATGCCCAGCGTGTTCGGCGGGGGGTTGTGCGACCCCTCACCGATCGCCGCGGGGTGGTGGTACTGCGCGAGTTCCAGCTTGCCGTGGCCGTCCGGGGTCCGCATCATCGCGATCTCGCTGCGGACTCCGTCGAGTCCGACGGCCTGGTCCGCGAAGAGGCCCTCGATCTTCGCCCTGCCGTCGAGCTCCATGCCCAGTTCGGTGAAGAAGGCGACGGCGGCGTCCAGGTCTTCGACGACGATGCCGACGTTGTCCATCCGCTGAAGCGTCATGACGGTTCTCCCTCTGCGTTGCGCGGCCTCCGAGGCCACCGGTATACCGAAGACGGGGCCGGAGGTCCGTTCCCGACACCCGGAAGTAGGGGTGCCACTGGAGTCATCGGGCGAGCCGCCGGGGTGTCGCCTCGTGGCGTCGTACGGGTTCCGGGTGGCTGGAGCTAGCCTGGCGCACGGGGGCCTTCTGACGAAAGGTGAGGTCCATGGCCCGGTTGGGCAAGGCGACGACCGAAGAGCTCTCAGTCGAGATCTACGGCTTCGACCTGGACGAGGAGGAGCGGCAGGCGTTCGGCTCCGCGCCCGAGGAGTACCTGAGGGGCGTCCTCGAAGCCCAGGGGCACACGGTGAACCGCGTGGTGGTGGACACCCGGATCCTCGGCGCCGGCGACTGCCCCGGGTCGTGGCAACTCCTTCACGTCTTCAGGCCCCCGCACGAGGCGTCGACGTGGATCGTCAGGTGCGAGCTGCCCGTGTAGGTGCCTCGGACAACCAGAAGCCGCGTACTGCGGATCGGGTTGGGAGCGTTCGGACCTCCCCGCCTCGGATGCGGGCATTGGGGAGACCTGCTCCCGCAGGTTCCGCATCTGTTGGATGGTCCTGGGATCGTGGTCGGGTGCCGGTATGACCATCGCACGCATGACGTCCGACCCTCAGCCCCCCCGACTGGTACCCACAGGCGCCTTCTGACTGGTCATGTCGCGTACGGGCGTGCGGTGTTCGGAGTGCCGCCGGCCCGTCGTGGTTCCCGCTGGCTCAGGGGCGGTCGTTCTGGAGACCGAGGATCCGGCTGCGCGCCGATGTCGTGGCCCGCCGGCTGTGGGCAGTGCTGAGCGTCGCACTCGCGACGGGCCGACTGTGCCGGTGCAGGGCCGCCGAGGCCAGGGTGGCCGCGGGTGTCAGTCCCCGCTGGGAGGATGCGGGCATGGCGAACGTGTCACTGGTGACGTACGAGCGGGTAGCGGCGGTCCTGCGGGGGATCGGCATGGTGTCGGGGGAGAAGGCGGAGGCCGTCCTCGCGACCTTCAGCGGCATCGCGGAGGAGGCGTTGGAGCCGTACAGCGTTGCGCTCTCGCTGGTGGAGTTCGGTGCGGCGGTCTCGATCCACTCCGATGACATCGACTTTCTGGAGCCCTCCTACACCTGGCTCCTGGAGGCGGCGGCCGCCGTGACCGGGGGTGCGGTCACTGTCGCGAACGTCCGGCTGCACGAGGGTGAGGCCACGGAGGGCTTCGGGCCGCCGGGGTTCGAATCCCGGGACGACGTCCTGGAGTTCGAGCGGAACGGGCGTGTCGTGTCGATCCCGGCCGAGCACTTCTCGGAGGACTACTACGACGTGGGGGCGGCCGTGGAGGCCGTCGCCGAGGTTTCTCCCGACGACGGCCACCGTGCGTTTCACCTCGTGGACTTCGACCGTGAGCGGAACGGCGTCTACGACACCGTCATGGCGCTGGTGTCACCCGAGCAGGCGCGGGTGTTGGAGGAGAGCCTCGGTCTGAAGATCCCGGGCGCCCGCCACGCCGAGCCGCGTGCGTAGGTGACCCACGGGTCCCGCGGCTCAGGAGAAGACGAACCAGTTGAGGTTGACGAAGTCGGCCGGCTGGCCGCTGGTGAAGGTCAGGTAGACCTCGCGGACGCCGGTGATGCGGGTGAGGTCGGCGGGGACGGTGCGCCAGGTCTGCCAGCCGCCGGTGCTGCCGATGGCGAAGCTGCCGACGGGGGGTGCGGTGGGGCTGCCCAGGCGGACCTGGACGAGGCCGCTGACGCCGGCGGCCGCGCCGGAGGCGACCCGGGCGTCGATGCGGGTGGCGCCGGTGGTGCCGAAGTCCAGGGTGTAGCGCAGCCAGTCGCCGTTGGCGAGCCGACCGACGTCGGAGCCGCCGCCGGTGTCCGTGCACGGCTCGGTCGCGGTGCCGGACTGTGCGCGGTAGGACTCGGCCTGGATGGCGGTGAACGCACTGACCGCGCCGCCCGGCGTGCTCGGGCCCGGGGTCGGGGTCGGCGAGGGGGTGCCGCCGCCGGGTGAGCCGGCCAGGCCGCCGACGGTGACCACGAAGCGGGTCGGGCTGCCGGACTGCACCTTGCCCTCGAAGTCGACGCCGGCCGGGTGCACGTCGTCGTACGGGAACGCGTAGCCCAGCCCGTCGGGTGTGGTCCGGTGCAGGATGCGGGCGTAGTGGTTGGTGCGCGGCCTGGTGTAGAACGCGGCGGGGTTCTCGCCGGTCGGCTGGAGGGCGTTGTCCAGCAGGGTGGTGCGGTTGAGGGCGGCGGCGAGTCGGGCGCTCAGGTTGCCCATCAGGTCGTTGCCGGTGGTGAACGGTGCGTCGCTGCACGAGAAGACGGCCCGGGTCGAGGGCCGGCCGAAGCTGCCGACGCCGGGGAAGGTCAGGGTGTCGCCGTTGACCCGGCCGGTCACGGTGCCCCAGGTGTACTGGGTGTCGATCCGCAGGTCGGTGGTGCGGTACTTGGCCCACACCTGGTCGACGTAGGCGTCGAAGTACCCGCCGAACAGTGCGCCGTTGCCGCGGATCGCCAGGTTGGGGCTGAGCACGCGCAGGTCGGAGCCGCCGCGGTCGACGACCAGCCGGCTCCAGTCGCCGCCGTCGGCGGCGGACTGCGCCCGCAGCGCGCCAGCCACCCGGGAGAGGCCGTCGGAGGGCAGTCCGCGGACCGTCTGGGTGCCCTGCGGGGTCTCCAGCTGGAAGGCGATCGGCAGGCAGACCATGTCGACGAAGGTGATGTTCGCGAACAACTGGTCCTTGTTGAAGGTGAATTCGCAGAAGTCGTGGCGGACGCCGATGTTCGGGTCGGTCGGGTTGACGACCGATGGGAGGGCGAGGCCGCCGCCGCGGTTCATCAGGAAGGTGAGCTTCGCCCCGACCGAGAAGTAGATCCGGCCGCTGTCCAGGTGCGGGAGGGTGACCCTGCGCCCGCCCGCACCCGAGGGGTTGAGCGCGATGGCGCAGTCGACGCCGAGCGGCGTCTGGTCGTTCGCGGGGCTCGGGGGGTGGTGCAGGCTCACGCCGTCGGCCTGGACGAAGGCCCAGCGGCCGCCCGCCGCCGGGTCGCGGCCGACCACGTAGGCGTAGACGGTGTTGGTGCCGGTCGTGTTGACCAGGTCCATCGGCAGGGTGGCGGCGGTCTGTGCGCCGGCGGTGGAGGTGAGCCAGGTCGCGGTGGCGGCGGGCAGCGCGACGGCGGCGCCTGCGGCGGCGAGCAGCGTCCGGCGCGAGATCGGCCTGCGGTGGCGAGGGGTCGTCATGGTGTGGGGTCCGTTCTCCGCGCAGCGGGAGGTGGGGGAGGGGGCGTGGGAGGGGGAGGGCCCGCGCGGCCGGCCGGACGCTGCGGCGGCCGACCCGCGGGGGTGGAGAGGGCGCGCGGGGCTGTGAGGGGTCAGCCCGGGGCGGTCAGGAGTGGGTGGGGCTGTGAGGGGTCAGCCCGGGGCGTGAGGGGTCGGCCCCGGGGCGGTCAAGGGGCCAGGGGTCAGGGGTCAGGTCAGGGGTCAGCCCAGGGTCCACTTCTGGGCGGCGGTGCCGTTGCAGGTCCAGAGCTGCAGGCGGGTGCCGTCGGCCGAGGACCCGCCCTTGGCGTCCAGGCACTTGTTCGAGGCGGGGTTCACCAGGTCGCGTCCGGAGGTGTACGTCCACTTCTGGGCGCCGGTGCCGTTGCAGGTGTACAGCTGCACCACCGCGCCGTCGGCCTGCGAGGCGGCGGCGACGTCCAGGCACTTGCCGAGCGCCCGGACGGTGCCGTCGGTGCCGACGGTCCACTGCTGGGCGGCGTTGCCCGTGCAGGTGTGCAGTTGGATCGGGGTGCGGTCGGCGTTGGAGCCGCCGGCCACGTCGACACACATGCCGCCGATGCCGACGATCGGACCGGTGCGCGGGGTGCCGCCGCCGTCCCAGGTGCTGGTGTGCACGTAGTCGATCACCATGCTCTGCGGGAAGGCCGTGGAGCCGTCCGGACTGCCCGGCCAGTCGCCGCCGACCGCCAGGTTGAGGATCAGGAAGAACGGGTGGTCGTACACCCAGCGCTTGCCGCCCAGGTCCGCGGGGGTGCGGGTCTGGTAGGCGCGGCCGTCTACCGACCAGGTGATCGCCGTGGGGCTCCAGTCCACGGCGAAGACGTGGAACGCGTCCGCGAACGCCTGTCCGGCGGGCAGGCTGTACGGGGCGCCGATGCCGCCGGCGCCGGAGTAGCCAGGTCCGTGGATGGTGCCGTACACGGTGCCGGGCTCGCGGCCGATGTTCTCCATGATGTCGATCTCGCCGTTGTGGGGCCAGCCGACGGTGCCGAGGTCGTTGCCGAGCATCCAGAACGCCGGCCAGATGCCCTGGCCGCGCGGGATCTTGATGCGGGACTCGAAGTGCCCGTACGTCTGGTTGAAGGTGCGGGCGGTGTTCAGCCGGGCCGAGGTGTACTGGCAGGTGCCGTACCAGCAGCCCAGTCCGGGGTCGGTGTTGCGCTTGGCGGTGATGACCAGGTTGCCCTGGCCGTCCAGCGCCGCGTTGCCGGTGCCCCCGGTGTAGTACTGCAGCTCGTGGTTCCCGTAGCCCGAACCTCCGGTCTCCAGCGTCCACTTCGCGGGGTCGACGGCGGATCCGGCCGGCCCGTTGAAGTCGTCGTTCCAGGTCTGTACGGCCGCCGGGGCGGCACCCGCGGGGGCGGAGCCGTCCGGCCGGGTGGCGGCCTGGGAGCCGCCGGCGGTCAGGACGGTGAGCAGTTGGGCCGCCACCAGCGCGGTGGCGAGGAGGAGCACGAAGCCGCCGAGGGACCAACGGCGTTCGTGGGGTGCAGCGACCATGGAATCCACCCTTGTCGTGGGGGTCAGGGGTCAGGAGTCGGTGAGAGCGCTCTCTCTGAGAGTAGCGGCGTCGCCGGTAGGCCGGAATGCTACGGGCGCGCAATGGACATGGCAACGTCATGCAACAGTGCCCGTACGCCTGTGACCAGTGGCTTTTGACGATGCCTCAAGACTTAAGCTTCCCTTAACGTCCTGATCGGGTGGGGAAAGGGTGTGAGAGCGCTCTCGTCCGCGCGGCGGTCGGCCGTACAGCCCGGCGCGCGAATCGGGTCACGAGTCGAGTTGCGGATCCGGAAGCGGTGCCGTGGCCGGTGCGCCGACCGGGGCGTGCGGGCGCCGACACTCCCGGCTGCTTCCGGTTCGGCGCCGCCCGGGGCCGGCGCTTGTTCACCGGATCGTGATTACGGGATGATTCCGGCATTCTATCCTTACTGGTGCACATGCGCTGTCAAGGGACTTGACCAGCGGGGCTCCGCGTAGAAGCCTGGGCCGCCGTCGGGCTCACCGGGGGAGCCCTTCACCCCATCAGCCTGCAACAGTGAGTTGGTAGCCCATGCTCCGTTCCCTCTCCCTCCGTGCGGCCGCCGTCGTGGCAGCCTCCGGGTTGATCGCCGCCCCGGCCGTCGGTCCGGCGTTCGCGGCGGACAGCTCGTACACCGTCCAGCTGCGGCAGAAGCTTCCGCGCACCGCGACCACCGCCGACGGGGGTGCGCCGCAGCAGGGCGGCGAGAAGTGCCCGGGGATCCCCGCCGGCAAGGACGGCTGGCACTTCGTCCTGCCGGGCAACGACGCGCACTTCGTCAAGCTCACCGTCACCTTCGAGCCCGGCGGCGAGCAGGTCGTGACCACCTTCGGCCCGCCGACCGACAAGCACGCGTACGCGGCCTCGGCGCCGGGCGCGAAGCTCACCTCGGCGGTCGCCCAGGTCCGCGGCGGCGAACTCGACCTGTTCAACCTGTCGCACACCTGCCCCGCGGTCGTTCCCAGCGGCACGCCGTCGAGCCCGACCACGTCCGCCACCCCGAGCAGTTCGGCCAGCCCGAGCGCCTCGGTCACGCCGAGCACGTCGACCTCCCCGAGCGCCTCCGTCACGCCGAGTGCGACCGGCTCCTCCTCGCCGAGCGCCTCGACCACGCCGTCGCAGGGTGCCTCGACGGGTGCGAGCCCGTCGGCCGGAACGTCCGGCCCGGCGGCCGGGGCGCCGAGTGCATCGCCCTCCGCCGCCGCCACGGGGGCGGGCTCCGGCAGCCTGGCTGCCACCGGTGCGAGCGTGGGTGCCGCCGCACTCGCGGGTGCGGTGCTGATCGGGGTGGGCGGCGTCCTGGTGATGCGCCGACGCAAGGCGGCTGCCGGCCAGGAGTGACCTCCGACAGCGGCTGCCGTACCCGGCGGCGCTGAAGGCGTGACGGCGGGGCTTCCACGGGAGCCCCGCCGTTCCGTTGTCCGGCCCCGGCTCCGGCTCCGGCTCCGGCTCCGGCTCCGGCTCCGGCGCCGACGCGGCCCGGACCGTGGCACGGCACGGCACGGCACAGCACGGCACGGCACGGCACGGTCCGGGCCAGGGCGGACGGCCGGTGCGGGTGGCGTGGGAGGGCCGGGCGGGCTGACAGTGCGGCATGGCACAGTTCGTCGCATGGACCTCACGACCACCACGCCGCACAGCTGGGACGAGGCCGTCGCCCTCTTCGAGCGCCGCGGCCTGCCCGAGTCCTCGTACCGGAACCTCTACGACGAGGACTACGACGTCCACGCCGGGGACCTGGCGATAGTCGGCCACTTCGACCTCGACGCCGCGGAGCCGGACGGCACCGGCTGGATCGTCGACGGCAACCTCGACGTCACCGGCGCCGTCCTCAACACCGACGACGGCTGCCCCGCGCTGGTCGTCCTGGGCGACCTCCGGGCCGCCGCCGTCTACCTGGAGGGGGACGCCAAGCTCATCGTCCGCGGGGACGTCCACGTCGACGCCTTCGTCGGCAGCATGACCGACAAGCTGGTCATGCTCCACGGCGACCTGCACGCGCGCGTCACCGTGCTGTCCGCCGAGTTCACCCCCGACCTCGTCGAGGGCACCCTGCACGGCCCCGTCCTCGCGCCCGCCTACCTGGCCCCGCCCTCCGGCGGACCGGCCGTGGCCGCCGCGGCGGTGCTCGTGCCCGAGGTCCTGTGCACCGACGCCGATGCCGACGAGGACCCGGACGCACGGCGCGGCTTCGACGCCCCCGGTGTGCACGGCGGCCGGCTGCTGCGCCGCATCGAGGCCGGTCTGCCGGTCACCCTGGCTGCTGCAGCAGCTGTTGCTGCCGCCGGTGACGACGTTGCCGCCGGCCACCGCTGACGGGATATTGCGAGCGCCCGGCCCGCCCCGTGACGCAGACTCGGGCGAGTACGTTCCATACCGGAGGATGATCTTCATGGCCGATCGGCCCTTGACGCTGATGGCAGTGCACGCCCACCCCGACGACGAGGCCACCGGGACGGGGGGTGTCCTCGCGCGGTACGCGGCGGAGGGCATCCGCACGGTGCTCGTCACGTGTACCGACGGCAGCTGCGGTGACGGTCCGGGCGGTGCCAAGCCGGGCGATCCCGGGCACGACCCGGCGGCCGTCGCCGCGATGCGACGTCGCGAACTCGAAGCAAGTTGCGAGGTGTTGGGGGTCGGCCACCTGGAGCTGCTGGAGTACGCCGACTCCGGCATGATGGGCTGGCCGACCAATGACGCGCCCGGTTCGTTCTGGAGCACCCCGGTGGAGGAGGGCGCGGCCCGGCTCGCCGAACTCATGCGCCACTACCGGCCCGACGTGGTGGTGACCTACGACGAGAACGGCTTCTACGGCCATCCCGACCACATCCAGGCCAACCGCATCACCACGGCGGCCCTGGAGCTCAGCGGCCTGACGCCGAAGGTCTACTGGACGACGGTGCCGCACTCGGCGATGCGGCGGTTCGGCGAGGTCATGCGCGAGTTCGGCGCGCTCCCGGAGGAACCGGAGGTGCTGGAGGCGCCGGACGAGCCGACGGAGGGCGCGAACCTGTCCGACGAGGAGGGTGCGTCGGGGGCGTCCGAGGTATCGGACGTGTCGGACGCGCCCGAACTGCCCGCACTTGGGCTTCCCGACGACGAGGTCACCACCTGGGTGGACACCTCCGCGTTCGGCGACCGGAAGTTCGACGCCCTGGCCGCACACGCCAGCCAGGGCGAGAACATCTTCTTCCTGAAGCTGGGCAAGGAGCGGTTCACCGAACTGATGGGCCTGGAGACCTTCGTCCGGGTCGGGGACACCACCGGCGCACCGGTGCCGGAGACCGACCTCTTCGCCGGCCTGCGCTGATCCGGTTCCGAGACCCGGCCCGCCGCCCCTGGCCCCCCGCGCCCGGCCCCGGACCCGGAGGCCGGGCGCGGGGCCGGGGCGGCGGTTCAGGCGGCCTCGATCCCGTTCCAGGGGCGGAGCTTCTCCGGGTTGCGGACGGCCCAGATCCGGCTGATCCGGCCGTCGGTGGTGTCGAAGGCGGCGACGGTGACGGGCACGCCGTTGCGCTGGGCGACCAGGCCGGGCTGCCCGTTGACCGTCCGCTCCAGGAGTTCCAGCCCGGGGGCGATGTCGGCGATCTGGACGAGGTACTGGGCGATGCTCTCGCGGCCCTCGACGGGGCGCAGGACGCTGCTGACCAGCCCGCCGCCGTCGGCGGTCATGGTGGCGTCGGGGTCGAGGAGCCCGAGCAGGGCGCCGATGTCGCGGGCCTCCCAGGCCTGCTTGAAGTCCCGTACCAGTGCGGCCCGGCCGGCTGCCGGGGCGGTCGAGGGGCCGGCGGCCCGGATGCGGCGCCGGCCCGAGGAGGCCAGCTGCCGGCAGGCTGCGGGCGTCCGTCCGACGATGTCGGCGATCTCGGGGAAGGCGTAGCGGAAGACGTCGTGGAGGACGAAGGCCACCCGCTCGGCCGGGGTCATCGCCTCCAGGACGACCAGGAAGGCCATGCTGACCGACTCGTCCAGGGTGATCCGGTCGGCGGGGTCGGCCGGTTCGCTGCCGGCGGCGCGCCCGCCCGTCCACTCGGTGCGGTCCGGCAGCGGTTCGGGTATCCAGGCGCCGACGTAGCGTTCGCGCCGGGCGCGCGCGGAGCCGAGCACGTCCAGGCAGATCCGCCCGGCCACCGTCGTCAGCCAGGCGCCGGGCGAGGCGACGGCCGCCTGCTGCTGCGGTGACAGTGCGTACCAGCGGGTGTAGGTCTCCTGCACGGCGTCCTCGGCCTCGGCGAGCGAACCGAGCAGCCGGTAGGCGACGTTGATCAGGTGCCGCCGCTCGCCGACGACGGCAGCCGGGTCCGGCTGGACTGTGGTGTTCATGGCCGCGACCGCTCCTCGGTTCCTTCTCGTGCCCTGGTTCCTTGTTGCCCTGTTGCTCTCACCCGTTCGACGAATTTCCGCAGCGGCCTCACACTCCGCCGGGCTGCGTCGTCGGACAGTCGAGACCTTATCGATCAACCGCCGCGAGGCAGAAGAGAGGACCGCATCATGGCCGTTGGGACGACGACGACCGCACCGGGCCGGAGCACCTTCCTGGGGGTCGCGATCGCCGCGCAGACCCTGGCCCTCCTCTTCCAGGCGGTCACCGCCGGGATGCTGCTGTCCACCTCCTACGGCGAGACGCTGCACAGCGTCGGGGCCCGGGTCATGTACGGCGCGTCGATGCTCTACGTGCTCGCGGCCGTGCTGGCGTGGCGGCCGGGCGGCGGACCGGCCCGCCCGATCCTGTACTCCACCGGCTTCCTGGCGCTCGCCTCGGTGCAGGTGGTCCTCGGCGTCGCGCACAAGCCGGAGTACCACGTGCCGCTGGGTGTGCTGATGTTCGCCCTGAGCCTCCTGGCGCTGCAGCCGGTGTGGACCGGCGCCCTCGCCGCCGGGCGGCAGCGCCGCGCCGCGTAGCGCGGTACCGGGGCGCCGTACCCCCGCCGAGCCGTACCCCGCGCCGGACGCGGTCGTGCGCGATCGGCACCCTGCGCCGGGACCCTCGGCGGCCGTTCCCCCCTTCTCAGGCGAAGAGTTCGGCGAGGAGCTCGGGCCCGAGGGCGATGGGCGCGGGCCGGTACGCCGGCGGCCGGGTGTCCATCAGTTCGCGGACCAGGAAGTCCCAGCAGCGCTTGCGGACGTAGGTCAGGCAGTCGATGAAGGTGTGCTCGGCGCCGGGGACGATGAGGAGCTCGAAGTCCTTGTCGGCGGCCACCAGACGGTCGGCGAGGCGCAGCGTGTGGTGCGGGTGGACCTGGTCGTCGAGCTCGCCGTGGACGAGCAGGAGCTTGCCGGTGAGGCGGTCGGCCAGCTCGACGTTGGAGGCGCGGGCCCAGGCGTCGGGGTCGTCGGCGCCGGCGTAGGTCTCGACGAAGCCCAGGTTGAAGTGCGGGGTGTCGTGGGGGCCGGAGAGGGCGGCGCCGACCTTGTACACCTCGGGGTGGTCGAGCATCGCCCGGACGGTGGCGTACCCGCCGCCGGAGTGCCCGAGGGCGCCGACCCGGCCGAGGTCCATCCACGGTCGGGTGGCGGCCAGTTGCTGCAGCGCCGCGACGTGGTCGGCGAGGCAGCCGGCGTCGGCGAGCCGGCCGTAGGAGGCGTCGTGGAAGGCCTTGCTGCGGCCGGGGGTGCCGCGGCCGTCGAGCGCCACGACGACGAAGCCGAGGGCGGCGAGCGGTTCGGCGTCGAGGCCCATGCCGCCGGGGTCGAAGCAGGGGGCGACCCGCTCGACCTGCGGGCCGGGGTACAGGTTGTCCACCACGGGGTAGTGCCGGGCGGGGTCGAACTCCCGCGGCCGGTACAGCACTCCGTAGATGTCGGTGACGCCGTCGGCGGCCTTGACGCGGAACCGCTCGGGGGCCGTCCAGCCGGTGGCTTCGAGTGCGGAGACGTCGGCGCGCTCCAGCTCGACCAGGACGCGACCGGTCCAGTCGCGGACGGTCGTCACCGGCGGGGTGTCGACGGTGGAGGCGGAGTCGAGGAAGTACCCGCGGCCGTCCGGCAGGGTGGCGACGTGGTCGAGGTCGTCGTCGGTGAGCCGGGCGAAGCCGGTGCCGTCGAGGCCGACGCGGCAGACGGAGCGCCGGTACGGGTCCTCGTCGACCAGGCCGGAGGCGGTGAAGTACACGACCCGCTCGGCCTCGTCGACGTGCAGGATCTGCCGCACGGCCCACGCGCCGGAGGTGACCCTGCCGAGCGGCGCGCCGGTGCGGAGGTCGTACCGGTAGAGGTGGCCCCAGCCGTCGCGCTGCGAGTACCAGAGCACCTCGTCGGCGAGGACCCGGACGATCGGCGGCTCGTACAGCCACTGGTTGGGCTCCACGCGGGTGTCGCCGGTCTCCTCGACGACGGTGGTGACCTCGCCGGTGGCCGGGTCCATCCGGTGCAGGGTGAGCGTGCGCTGGTCGCGGGGACGGCCGAGGTAGTACACCGCGGAGCCGTCCGCCGCCCACCAGGCCCACTTGGCGGTGATCGGCGACAGGTGCGGCATGAGCAGCGGCTCGGCCTGCGCGCGGACGACCGTGCCGGCGGCGACGTCCAGGACGACCAGTTCGGCCTGCGGCAGGTGCTCGTCGCCGGGGTGTGCGTACCGCTGGGTGTGCAGGCGGGGTGCGCCGCCGTCGGCGGGCCGGGCCTCCAGCAGGTGGGCCTGCCGGACGTTGCGCTCGTCGGTCCGGTGCGCCAGCACCTTGGTGGAGTCGGGGGACCACGCGACGGCGGGCGGCAGGTACGGCAGGCCGATCTTGCGCAGCAGGGTGGCGTTGGCGGTGGAGTCGGGGCCGGTGCCGTACTGGTGGTCGGGGGCGCCGTCGGTGGTCAGCGCCCATTCCCGGCCGTCGGACAGCGAGCGCGCCCACAGGTCGTGCCCGCGCCGGGACACCGCGACCTTGCCGTCGGGCGACGCGGCCTCCAGCGGGCTGCCCGGCGGCGTGAACTCGGCCGGCTCGCAGGTGTAGTCGTCCAGGCTGCAGCGCCAGAAGGCACCGAGCGCGTAGAACTCCACGGCGCCGTCGAGCAGGATGATGCCGGAGAACGGCAGGCCCGCGGGGTCGACCGGCTGGTCGGCGGCGGCGGCCAAGGAGGCGGCGAGGCGGTCGTGGTCGAAGGCCGGCTCCCGGGTGCCCGCCGCGGGGTCGACCAGGACGAACCGGCTGCCCGCAGCGTTGCTGACGGCGTACCAGAACCGGGCGCCGCCGTCGATCCACTGGGGCCTGACCTTGTCACCGACGACGAGCTCGCCGGGGCGGGCGGGGCGGCGGAGGAGCTGCTCCGCGGCCTGGTAGTTCTGTGTGGTGCTCATGTCCGCTCTTTCTCGGTGTGCGGTCGGGGTGGCGGGCTGCCCGGGGGTGGGGCTGCCGGTCAGAGGCTGCGGGCGGTGATGTCGCCGTAGCTGGTGGTGGCATGGATGGCGAGGCCGGGGGTGCCGGTGTTGCGCAGGGTGTTGTGGATGCGGCCGTAGGAGGTGCGGGCGTCGAGGGTGGCGGAGGCGTCCGCGGCGGCGTCGACGGTGATGGAGCCGGCCTCGGTACGCAGGGTGAGGGTGCCGGCAGTGGCCTCGGTGATGCGGATGTCGCCCTTGCTGGTGGTGATCTCGGCGTTCCCTGCGAGGCGGCCGAGGAGGACGTCGCCGGCCTGGAGGGTGACCCGGGCGCCGGCGGCCTCGGCGATCCTGACCGCGCCGTGGGCGCTGTCGTAGGCGATCTCGCCGAGGCGGCCGGCGGTGTGGAACTCAGCGGTGGCGGTCTTGGCCTCGACCGTGGAGCCGGCGGGGAGGTGGACGGTGATCTCGACCGAGCCGGGGGTGCCGATCAGCTTGTTGCCGGCGGTGTTGCGGACGGTCAGGACACTGTCGGCGTAACCGATTTCGGTCTGCTCGGCGGCCTTGACGTCACGGGCCTTGCCGGAGTCGGCGGGGCTGACCTCGACCGTGGTGTCGGTACGGTCCGAGGCCAGGAACTGCACCTTGCCGGCGGGGATGTCGAGGCGGGCGGCGATCGGCGCGGTGGTGGCGAAGGTCTGCATGAGGATGTCTCCGTGGGTTTGTCGGGCTCGTCGTTTCGAACAACGCAAACGCTACGTTGCCTTCGCTGGATGCGCAACAAGATCATTGCGCGAAATGCCGATCTGTGCAGGTGAAAGCCGCAATTTCGTTGCAACTGCCCTGAATGTAATGCAATGTCAGACCAGTGTTACGTTGCAACGATATGAGGGTGAACGCTATGCGCGCGAGCCCGACGGGCGTGCGGGGGTGGGCGGCGACCGCTGCCGGGTCGCCTGCTAACCGGCCGGCCGAGGTGGCGTACGCGACGAGCGGCCCCGACGGAGCGGAACAGGCCGGCTTGGAGCGGTAGTTCGGCGGCCGAGAACCCTCCGTCCGTCGTCGAGGTGTGGCGCCTGCGCCGTGCCATTCGGTGGGGTGTCTGCCCTGGGCCGGCGATCCGCGTCCGGTGGTGGACGAGGCGGCCCTCCTTGCGGCCGTACACCTGGACGATCCGGAACTCACCGCCCGGCTGGCTCCCGTCCGCACCGCGGTCCCCGCCTCCGGTGCCCAGGCTCCGCCCGCTGCCCGCTGCCCGCCGCCCGCTGCCCGCGCCGCGGCCGCCGTGGCCCCCCTCGTGCTCGCTCTCGTGCCCTCGCCCGCCTCCACTGGCGCTGCCCTCGACCGCTACCGAGGAATCTCGACATGAAGTATCTTGATGTCGAGATTGATTGCGAAGGGCGAACGGGGGCTGCCGTGCGGCGGAACGGGAACGGCCTGGTGGCGCAGCTGCGCAGGCCGCCGGGTGGGCGCGATGCCAGGGCGATGCTGCTGGCGCAGTTCGTCGACCGCACCGGGACGGGTGTCTGGGCGGCGGCCTCGGTGCTGTACTTCACCTTCGTGCAGGGGCTGGACGCGCGGCAGCTCGGACTGCTGCTGGGTGTCGCCGCGGTGGCCGGGATCGCCGGGTCGCCGTTGGCCGGCCAGGCCGCCGAGCGGTTCGGCGTGCGCGGGCTGCTGATCACCTCCCATCTGCTGCGCGTGGTGACCACCGTCCTCCTGCTGCTGGTCGACGACTTCGCCGTGCTGACTGCGCTGGTGGCTCTCACCTGTGTCGGCGAGCGCGCGGCCAAGACCCTGGAGATGCTCTTCGCCACCCGGGTCGCCGGTGAACGCCGCGGCGCCTACCAGGCGTTGTTCCGCAGCGCGGCGAACGCCGGCTACGCGATCGGCGCGGGTGTCGCCGCGGTCGGACTCGCCGTCGGCACCACCGGGGCCTACCGGGCGCTGATCCTGGCCAACGCCCTCTCCTTCGCGCTGGCCGCCGCGATCGTCCGGCGCACCCGCGAACCGGGCGGGCCCGACCCGGTGGTCGCCCGGGGCGGGGTGGCGCGCCGGCGTACGGCGAACGGTCGGCCTGCGGTGGACGGCGCGGGCGCGGTGCCGACCGGTGCCGCGCCCAGCCCCTGGCGGGACCGCGGATACCTGCGTTTCGTCCTGCTGGACATCCCGCTCAACCTCGACGACGCGCTGCTCAACGTCGGCCTGCCGCTCTGGCTGGTGCACCACACCGGGGCCCCGCACGCCCTCGTCCCGGCCTTCCTGGCGATCAACACCGTGCTCGTGGTGGTGCTGCAACTCCGCGTCTCGGCCTGGGCGGAGGGGTCTCACGGTGCCCTGAAGGCGCTGCGCCGGTACGGCGCCGCGCTGGTCGCCTGCTGCCTGCTGACGGCCTTCGCGGCCGGGCGCGGGCCGTGGGCCGCCTCGTTCGCCCTGCTGGCCGCGGCCGTGCTGGTCACGCTGGCGGAGCTGCTGCGCTCGGTGAGTTCCTGGGAGTTGGCGGTGAGCCTGGCACCGCCGGACGCCCGGGCCTCGTACCTGGGCGTGGCGGGCATGGCCCAGTCGGTGCAGAAGGCGCTGGGGCCGCTGCTGTTGACCGGCGCGGTGCTGGCGGCCGGCCCGGCGGGCTGGCTCGCGCTCGGGGCCGCGGTGGCGGGCCTCGGCGAGGTCCAGCGCCGGGCGGCCGCGCGCCGGCTCGCGGTCCTGGCTGCCGCGGCCCGGGTGCCGTCCGCGGAGCCTGCTCCGGTACCGTCCGTGGAGCCCGCCCCCGGGGCGTCCGGGGCGGATTGTGGCCCTACTCCGGCGCGCGCCGACACCCGGCACTGCTGACGAATTGTCAGCAACTGCTGCGCAGCTTCTTGACGGTGTGCGGACACGGCTCTACAACGTAGTCAGCTCCCGGTGCGTACGTCCCCCAACTGCCCGGAGAGCGAGTGCCGTTCGCATCTCGCCCCTCACCGAGACGAGGCTTTCCCATGCGTGCTCGCAGCTGTCTTGCCCTGGCCGCCGTCGCCGCGACGCTGACCGTCGCCGCCGCACCGGCCGTGTCCGCCGACTCCGCATCCACCGCCGTACCCGCCCGCGGGGCCGCCGAGGTGGCCGTCCTGACCACCGGCGGGGTGGGCGGCGAGCCGGTCGCGGTCGGCGACGTCCTGGTCGCCCCGCTCGCGGCCGGCACCCGGGCCACCTTCTACTCGACCGCCACCGGCTCCACCGGGGTCTCCTGCGGCGTCTCGCCGTTCACGGCGCGGGTGCTCACCAACCCGGCCTCGCCGGGCACGGCGACGGAGTCGCTGACCGGGCTGACCTTCGGCTCGTGCACGGCGAACGTCACGGGCGTCACCTCCGTCAAGAGCCTGACGGTCGACAACCTCGCGTACACCGTGTCGGTCGGCGGCGGCTCCACCCACCCGGTGGTGCTGACCGCGGGGGCGGCCGGGCCGATCCAGGCCACGGCCGTGCTGAACAGCTGGTTCGGAACCCTCACCTGCACCTACCAGCTCAGCGGTGCGTTCACCGGGACCGCCGACAACGCCGCCCGCGGACTGACCTTCCGCAACGAGTACTTCGTGAAGAGCGGCGGCTCGGGGCTCTGCCCGGGCGAGGGCTACTTCTCGGCGAGCTACGGGCCGCTGACCGACACCAGCAAGCCCGGCAGCCCGCAGGTCTACGTCAACTGACCGCCGGGCGGCGGGGCGCCGCACCGGGGTGCACCCGCGCGAGGTCGTCGAGCAGGCCGCCCAGCCAGACGGCCACGTCGACGGCGTGCAGCGAGGCCGGGTCGGCGGGCAGCCGGGCGGCCAGCACCCGCTGGTCTCGCAGGGCGTCGCGGGCCGCGACCAGGGCGCCGTCCGCGGCGCCCGCGGGGGCGCGGTCGCGCAGCGCCGCCGCCTGGCGGCGGAACGCCTCGGCCACCAGGTCCGCCCGGCTCACCAGCGCCGTCGACCCGCCCGGGACGGCGGCGGCCGAGCCGGGCGGGATCCGGGCCAGCAGCGGTTCGGCACCGCGCAGCGTGTGCTGCCCGGCGACCACGGCGGACTGCCAGTTCGGTTCGCCCTCGGCCGGGCCGTGCCGTTCGCTGCGGTACTGGGCGTACAACGCCTCGGTGAGCAGGGCGTCGTGCCGCACCCGGGGCAGGGCGCCCCGCGCCGGGCCCGTCCCGGTGACCACGGCCACCGTCTCGGTGACGGCCTCGGCGCTCCGGTCGAGCAGGTCGGCGGTGCGCCGGCGCAGGTCCTGGCCGCCGCCGCGCGGCCAGGCGCACAGGCCCGCCAGGATGCCGATCGCCGCACCCGTGGCCACGTTGACTACCCGGGCCTCGGCCAGCCGCCAACTCGCCGGGGCCAACTGGGTGAAGACCATGGACACCACGACGGTGAACGTCGCCTGCGACCACGCCAGCCCGAGCGCCGGCCCGAAGGAGAACGCGAACAGCATGACCGGCGGCAGCGCGGCGGCGTAGAAGGCGGGGTGCTCGCCGACCCCGAGCAGCAGGGCGGCGGTGACGGCGGCCCCGACCGTGGTGCCGACCAGGGCCGGGCGCAGTGTCATCCGGGTGTCGGCGGCGCTGGTCCGCATCAGCGTGAGCGTGGCCAGCAGGACCCAGAACCCGTGCGTGAGGTCGAGCCCGCCGGCGACCAGCCGGGCGGCGCTGAGCGCGCCGGCGGTGCGCAGGGCGTTGCGGAAGTAGACCGAGCGGGTGGTGAGGTTGCCGCGGATCCGGCGCCACCACAGGGCGGGCACGGGTTCGTGGGCGTACCAGAACGGTCCCGGGCGCAGGTCGGGCGGGGTGTCGTCGGGCGGCAGCGGCGCGTGGCGGGCGGCGCGGGTGGCGAGGGCGAGGAAGCGGGCGCCCTCGGCGGCGTTGAGCGCGAGCGAGCCGACGACCAGCCGGGCCACCAGCGGCCGCGCGGGGTCGTCGGACCCGCCCGCACCCGCCGCACCCGCCGGGCCTGCCGCACCTGCCGGACCTGTCGGACCGGTCGGCTCCACCGGGCTCGCCGGGTCCGTCGGACCTGGCGCGCTCGCCGGGTCCACGAGGCTCGCCGGGCTCGCCGGTCTCGCCGGAGCGAATGAGGTCCGGGCCTGCTCGAAGCCGGCGAGCCGCGCTTCGACCGCCGCGGGCTCCGGTACCGGCCCGTCGCTGCGGACCCCGGCCCCGGCTGCGCGGACCGTCCTGGCGGTGTCGGCGAACAGGTCGGCCGCGCCGGGGTAGGGGCCGTCGTCGGTGCCGAGCCGGTGCACCGCCAGCAACTGCGCGGCGATGTAGTGGAGGGTCGTCGCGCAGTGGGTGAGGGCGCGGTCCACCACCCCGGGTGCGGCGGGCCGCCCGCTCACCGGGATCCGGGAGAAGCGCAGTTCGTCCAGCGCCGTCCGGGCGCGCTCCGGCACGTCCTGCGGTCCACCGGGCCCCTCCGGCCCGTCGAGCCCCTCCCGCCTGTCGGGCCCCGCCCGGTAGTCGGCCCGGCCGTCGGCCCGGTTCCCGTCGGGTGTCCGGCCGCCGCAGCCGGCGGCGACCAGGTCGGCCAGCCGGGCCACCGCCTCGGAGGCCCGGGCGATCCGGTCGCGGTAGTCGGTCGGCGCCGGTTCGGGCCACAGCAGCCGTTCGGCCGCGGCGAGCAGCAGCAGGCCGACGGTCACCCCCAGGAGCCGCTCGGGCAGGTCGTCCGGAGCGTACGGCGGGAAGCACGGCAGGATGTAGAAGAGCTGCAGTCCGTTGGCCAGCCCCACCAGCCGTGGCCCGCCGACCGAGCCGAACGCCACCGCGAAGCCGACCCCCGCCATCCCCAGCGCCGCCGCCCAGTCGTGCACCGCCAGGACGGTGCCCACGCCCACCAGCACCCACGCGAAGGGCAGCGTCAGCAGCAGGGTCCGCACCCGGGAGCGCGCATCGCCGTCCACCCGGGCGAGGATGCCGACCGCGACCGTCCCGAACAGCGCGTACGTGGCGGTCACCGGCTGCTGGAAGCCGTAGCGGAAGGTGTAGAACCCGGCGCAGGCCGCCGCGGTGACCCGCACCGCGCGGTGCGCCACCGCAGGTGCGGGGAGGGCCGGGCGCGGTAGGTGCGGCCGGCCGGGCAATCGGGGCATCGCACCTCGCTCCCGTGAGGCGTCCACCGACCCGTGCGGCAGGGTGCGTCGGGCCGCCACCGCTCGGACCGTCCGGGGCGCCGGACACCACCACCCTAGGAGGACGGGCCGCACCGTGCAGGCCCGGCACCGGCGTTCGGCGGATCACCGGGCCCGGGTCGGTCATCGCGTCCGCACCGGTGACCGGTCACCGGGCCCGGGGCGGTCGCCGGGTTGCCTCGGGCACCGAGGACGGGTCGACCACCGGGCGCGGGCCGGGGCGGGCCGCGATGCTGGAGGGGTGAACGTCATCACCGTCGTGGAGCACCCCGTCGACCCCCGGCTCACCACCGTGCACGCCGCCGTCGCGGATCCGGACGTGCCCGGCGCGGCCGGCCCGGTCACGGCCTGCGGCCTCGCCACCCGCGGCATGGTCACCGACCCGTGGCGCCCCGTCCGGCCGGAGGACCGCTGGTACCCGCCGGAGCTGCTGGAGCGTCTGTGCCCGCTCTGCGACCGGGCGGTCCGCCTCGCCTAGGACCGGGCAGGGCCAACCCGCCCGTCCGCGTCGTCCGACTACCCGGATGGTCCAGCAGCGCTCGTCGCGCCGTGCCGCGGGAGCGAAGCATGGGAGGCGCGAAGACCGGCCCCGGGTGTGTGCATGCCGACGGTGCGGGCCGGACGGCCGGAAGGGTTGCACGAGATGCGAAAGCTGTACCGGTACCAGGGGGTCGGACAACGGCGGGTCAGGACGCTCGCCGCCGCCGCGGCGACCTCGGGGGTGGTGATCCTGCTCGTGGCGGCGTCCTGCCGCACCTCGCCCTCGCTGTCCGAGCCGCCGCACTCGCCCTCCCCGACGACCCTGACCGCCGCGCCCGACCCGGCCACCTTCTCGGGGGTGCCCGCGTCGGCACTGGCTTCGCTCGCCGCGTCGATCAAGGCCGATTCGTCCTCCCGGGCGGCGGCCGCGGCGTCGGCTGCCGCCACCTTCGACGCCTCGGTGAGCGCGGAGACGGAGCGCGTCCGTGCTCAGGCCACCCAGGTCCTCCAGGGGGTCCAGGGCACCGGCAACGCCCTCGGCGACATCACCATCACGGGCATTCCGCGCTCCAGCACCGGCGGCCTGCACGCCGTGACGGTGACGATCGTCAACAGCACCAGCGCGACTGCCTCCTACGCCGTCCAGGTGGACTTCCTCGACGTCGACGGGAACACCGTGGACACCTCCGTCGTCGGCGTCGAGAACCTTCCGCCGGGCGAGACGGCGACGCCCATGGCGTTCAGCCGTCAGCCGGGCGACCTGAAGCTCCTCCCGGTCGTCGCGAAGGCCCAGCGCTACTGAGGTCCGGCTCCACCGAGGCCCGGCCGGCACAGGTCTCGGCCGCACGTCGGTCGGCGCAGCAGGGGACGGCACCCGGACGCGGGTGCCGTCCCCTGCTGCGCGCGTGTGTCCACGGCGCCCGTGGCTGCGTGATCTCCGGCACGTCGGCCGGACAGGCCTTGACATTGACTGACCGTCAGACAGTACGTTCACGATATGGGTGACATCGGACCACTGAAGCCTGACGCGGTCGAGCTGATCGTCGGCCTGACCGTCTTCTTCCTGATCTTCGGCATACTCGGCCGTGTCCTGCTGCCCCGGGTGGAGCGGGTGCTCGCCGAGCGCCGGGACGCCACCGAGGGCCGCATCGGACGCGCCGAGGCCGTACGCGCCGAGGCCGAACAGGCCCTCGCCGACTACCGCCGGGAACTCGCCGACGCCCAGCGCGAGGCCGCCCGCATCCGGCAGGAGGCCGCCGAGGAGGGCGCGGCACTGATCGCGGCGGCCCGCGAGGAGGGGCAGCGCGAACGCGAACGCCTCGTCGCCGACGCCCACGCCCGGATCGCCGTCGACCAGGCGCTGGCCGCCGTCTCGCTGCGCTACGACGTCGGCGAACTGGCCCTCGACCTGGCCGAGCGCGTGGTGGGCGAACCGCTCGCCGCTGTGGCCGCCCGGCGCGGCACCGTCGACCGCTTCTTCGACGAACGGGCCGGCACGGCGAACTGAACGCGCGAAACCGGACGCGCGAGCGCCGCGCCGCGCCGCGCGAAGCCGGACGTACGGGCGCCGCGCACGGCCGGTGGGC
>NZ_JBSGXP010000010.1:0-88284 GCF_053610105.1 Kitasatospora sp. NPDC054939
GTGCCCGGGAGGGCGGCAGCGGCGGCCCGGACCGCCCGCCGCCCGACCCGCCGTCAGGCCGGCGGCGGCGGCCGTTCCAAGCCCTGTCCGGTCGATCTTGCCGGATCAGCGCGCGGTGTTGGGCGCCCGGCTGGGCGTGCGCCCGGATCGTCCTCGTACTGGACGTACTTGGGCGATTCGGGGGTGCGTCCAGCCGGGATGCCCGGCGTCGTGCGCCCGGCAAGATCTGCCGGACAGGGCTTAGAGTCGGTCCCCATGAAGTTCTTCCGGTCCAAGGCCGCACCGCAGCACGACCCGCACCTCACCGCCCTGACCACCGCCCAGGCCGACCACCTGCGCGAGCTGGTCCGCCACTACCACGCCGGCCTCGGTCCGCAGGTCGTCGTCGAGGGCGACACCCTGCGCGCCCCGCAGGGCACCCGCTCGCTGTACAACCTCGCCGAGCTGTGCCGACGCGCGGACCCGCGCGACTGGCCCCGCCTGGTGGAGCACCACTTCCGCGCCCTGGACGGCGCCGAGGACGCGACCCCGCAGGGCGCGGACGGCGTCCTGCGCACGGCCTTCCTGCGGCTGCTGCCCGAGGACGCCTTCCCGCCCGAGGCGGCGCCGTCCTTCAGCTACGTCCGGCCGGTGGCCCCGGGGCTGCAGGAGGCGCTGGCGCTGGACCTCCCCGACGCCGTGCGGATGCTGGACGACCAGGCGGTCGCCGAGGTGGGCCTGGAGCGGCTGCGCGCCGCCGGGCGGGCCAACCTGGTCCGCGAGCCGGTCGAGTACGCCGTCGCGCACGGGCAGAACGGCGCGGCCATGCACATCGCCTCCGGCGAGTCGATGTTCGTCGCCAGCAAGGCCCTGGTCCTCGACGAGCTGGCCCGCGCCGTGACCGGGCGCGAGCTGCCCGAGGAGGGCGCCCTGTTCACCGTGCCGAGCCGGCACTTCCTGGTCTTCCACCCGCTGGAGGGCCCGCAGGCGGTGGACGCGGTCAACGACCTGGCGGGGTTCGGCCTGGGCGCCCACCAGGACAACCCGGGCCCCCTGTCGCCCCGGCTCTACTGGTGGCGCAAGGGCGAGGTGACCTCGCTGACCCGGATCGACCACGAGACCCGCTCGTTCTCCGTGGTGCCGCCCGAGGAGCTGATGGCCGTCCTGCGCCGGCTGCACGCCGCGGGCTGACGGCCGGGTGCCCGTACGCCACGGGGGCGTCCGGGCACCGCGGCACCGCGTCCGCGGGGCGCCGGGCCGTTCGGCGCAGGTCAGAACGGGAAGCGGCTGCGCCCGTGCTGGACGGAGATCCACTTCACGGTGGTGAAGGCGTCCACGGTGGCCTCGCCGTTCAGCCGCCCGACGCCGGAGTTCTTCTCGCCGCCGAAGGGGACCACCGGCTCGTCGGCGATGGTGCCGTCGTTGACGTGGACCATGCCGGTCTCGATCCGCCGGGCGACCCGCACCCCGCGCTCGACGTCGGCGGTGTGCACGGCGCCGCTGAGGCCGAACGGGGTGTCGTTGGCGATCCGGACCGCCTCGTCCTCGCCGTCGAAGGGCACCACCAGCACGACCGGGCCGAACAGCTCGCGCTGCAGGATCGGCGCGTCCGCGGGCAGGTCGCCCAGGACCACCGGCGCCATCAGGCTGCCGACCGTCTCGCCGCGCAGCAGCGCGGTGGCCCCGCCGGCGATCGCGGCGTCGACCTGGCCGGAGATGGTGTCGGCCTGCACCGAGTTGATCAGCGGGCCGATCTGGGTGGCCGGGTCCTTGGGGTCGCCGACCCGCAGCGAGGCGACCTTGGCGACGAACTTCTCGGTGAACGCCTCCGCCACGCTGCGGTCCACCAGCACCCGGTTGGCGGCCATGCAGACCTGGCCCTGGTGGGCGAACCGGCTGAAGACGGCCGCGTCGACGGCGTAGTCGAGGTCGGCGTCGTCCAGGACGATCAGCGCGCTGTTGCCGCCGAGCTCCAGCACCGTGCGCTTGAAGTGCGAGGCGGCGACGGTGGCGACGTGCCGGCCGACCTTGTCGGAGCCGGTGAAGGAGATCACCCGGGGCACCGGGTGCTCGATGAAGGCGTCGCCGATCTCGGCGATGTCGGTGACGACCACGTTGAGCAGGCCCGCCGGCAGGCCCGCGTCCTCGAAGATCCTGCCGATCAGCGTGCCGCCGACGATCGGGGTCTCCTGGTGCGGCTTGAGCACCACGCCGTTGCCGAGGGCCAGCGCGGGCGCGACCGCCTTCAGCGACAGGAACAGCGGGAAGTTGAACGGGCTGATGACGCCGACCACGCCGACCGGCAGCCGGTAGAGGCGGTTCTCCTTGCCGGGCACCGGCGAGGGCAGGATGCTGCCCTCGGCGCGCAGGGCGAGGGCCATCGACTCGCGCAGCATGTCCTTGGTGAGGGCGAGCTCGAAGCCGGCCTTGAGCGCGGTGCCGCCGAGTTCGGCGACGATCGCCTCGGTGATCTCCTGCTCGCGCTCCTCGACGATCCGCAGCGCCCGCTCGAAGACCAGCCGGCGCTCGTACGGGCTGGTCTGCGCCCACTCCTTCTGCGCCCGTTCGGCGGCCCGGTAGGCGCGGTCCACCTCGTCGACGGTGGCGACGGTGATCGTGGCGAGCTTGTCGCCGCTGTACGGGTCGACGTCGACGATGTCCCAGGAGCCGCTGCCGTCGCGCCACTCGCCGTCGATGTACTGCAGCGCCAACTCGGAGAAGTACGACATCTGATCCCTCTCGTGCCAGTTCGGGGAACACTTCGATCGGATCAGGGCGTCGATGCGGTCAACCCGATCTGATCGACGCTCATCGTACTTATGCCCTACAGCTCTTGGCGTACGGAGTGGAGAAGTTCCCGTGTCTTCCCGGGGGACAGACTGTCGGCCACCAGGCCGTCCATCGCGGCGGAGTACTCCGCCAGTTCGGCCGGCTTGTCCAGGTAGAGCGCGCTGGTGAACTGCTCCAGGTACACGACGTCCGACAGGTCCGGCTCGGCGAAGGCCAGCACCGAGAACGCGCCGCCCTCCGCCCGCAGCCCGCCGAAGCCCAGCGGCATCACCTGCAGCACCACGTTGGGCAGCTCGGACAGCTCCAGCAGCCGGTCGATCTGACCGGCCATCACCTCCGGCCCGCACCACGGGCGGCGCAGCGCGGCCTCGTCCAGGACGGCGAGCAGCCGCGGGGCGCGCTCGCCGTCCAGCAGCGCCTGGCGGCGCAGCCGGACCTCCACCCGCCGGGCGACCTCGTCCTCCGCCGCGTGGTGGCCGCCGAGCCGGATCACCGCCCGCGCGTAGTCGGCGGTCTGCAGCAGCCCGTGGACGAACTGGACCTCGTAGCTGCGGATCTCGGCGGCGGCCTCCTCCAGGCCGACGTAGGTCTGGAACCAGCCCGGCAGCACGTCGCCGTAACCGTGCCACCAGGAGGTCGCGTTGGCCTCCCGGACCAGGTCGAGGAGGGCCGCCCGCTCCCGCTCGCCCTCGACCCCGTAGAGCGTCAGCAGGTCGGCGACGTCGCGCTCCTTGAAGCCGACCCGGCCCAGCTCCATCCGGCTGATCTTGGACTCGGAGGCGCGGATCGAGTACCCCGCCTCCTCCCGGCTCACCCCCCGGGCCTCCCTCAGCCGGCGCAGCTGGGAACCCAGCAGCAGGCGCCGTATGGTGGCGCCGCCACCTGACTGGGTCGTGCTCATCGCGCACCCTCCGCCTCTCGCGCAGCCCCCCGGCCGTCGGCCGCAGTCTGCCACCTGCCACCGACAAACAACAGTCCGTCAGCCCAGCCGTTCCAGCCGGAGCAGGCCGGGCACCGCGAGCACGCTGATCAGCAGGAGGAAGAGCCAGGGCAGGGCGGCCCCGCGGGTGAGCAGCAGGGTGAGCAGGGCGGGCGCGACGGCCTGGCCCACGTTCCAGGAGAGCTGGTAGACGGCGAGGTAGCGGCCCCGCCGGGCGGGGTCGGCGAGCGAGACGCTGAGCTCCTCGCGGAAGGGGGTGGCCATGGTCTCGGCGAGGTTGTAGAGGAACATCGCGGCGTACAGTCCGGCCAGGACGGCCCAGCCGGGGGCGGCGGCGACGAGCGCGAACAGGCCGAAGGCGACGGCGTTGACGAGCGAGGCGGCGGCGACCACCCGGGTGGCGCGGAACCGCTCCAGCCGCCCGGCCACCACGTTCCCGGTGAGCGCCACCTGCACCCCGTTGAGCACCAGCAGCGAGCCGGCCAGCCAGGCCTCGCGGTGCAGGCCCTCGGTGAGGTAGACGGCGAGCAGCATGCTGAGGATCATCGAGCCGAAGACGAAGACCAGGTTGATCGCGACCAGCAGCAGGTAGCGGCGGTCGCGCAGCACGGCCCGGTACCCGCCGCGCTCCCCCGCCCGCTCGGCCCGTTCCGGTGCGGCCGCCTCCTCGGCCGGCCCCTCGGCCGCCTCCTCGGGCGCGGCCGCCGTGGGCCGCCAGGTCGCCAGCAGGAACGCCGCGACCGCGTAGCTGACGGCGTTCAGCACCACAAGGAGCCGCAGCCCCCCGGTGCCGTCGGCCACCAGGACGGCGCCCAGCGCCCCGCCCAGGCCCATCCCGGTGTTGCGCAGCGTCTGCACCAGCGCGAACCAGCGGGTCCGTTCGCCCGCCCCGGCCGCCAGCACCACCAGGCCGGTGCTGGAGGTCCAGTACGCGACGTGGCCGACCTGGGTGAGCAGGCAGACCAGCACGATCTGCCAGGGCTGCCGGGCGAGCAGGTAGCCGCCGAAGGCCAGGGCGGAGAGCACGTTGCCGGCGGCGGCCACCGCGCGGGCGCCGTACCGGTCGATCAGCGGGCCGACGCCGATCGCGGTGGGCAGCGCGAGCAGCCGGGCGGTGGTGACGGCCGCGCCGATCGCGGCGATGCCGAGGCCGGTGGTGCGGGCGAAGTAGACCAGGGTGAAGGCGAGGACCAGCCCGGTGCCGAGGCTGTCGATCAGGTGGGCCCCGACCAGCCGGTGGCGGCCGACGGTGTCCGGCAGTCCGAGGCGGTCGCGGAGCGGGGAGAGTGTTGCGGTGGTCATGGCACGAGCCTCCGGGTGATGATCATTCCTGCCCAGAGATTCGACTGCCGTCGAATCGTCGACCCGACCAGCGCGTCCCCGACGCGCCGGAGGCCCCCGTGCTGACGCTGGACTTCTCCGCCCAGGACCTGGCGGCCACCCGCTTCGCCACCTCGCGCCTGCTGGAGGTGGTGGCGAGCGTCCAGACGCTGAAGGACCCGGGCGCCAAGGCCGTCCACCTCCCCTGGGTGCACCGGACCAGGCGGCGGCTGGCCGAGGAGGGCGTGCGGTACCCGCTGCTGTCCGAGCTGGTGCCGATGCCCGCCTGGCACCTGCCGGACTTCCTGACCGCGATCCCCTACGCCACCGCCGCCGGCCTGGAACCGGAGCTGGCCGTGCTGACCGCGACCCCGCCCGACACCGTCCGGGCCGAGCTCCGCCACCTGGACGGGCGGCTGCCGCCCCTGGTGGCGCGGCTGCGGGACGATCCTCCGGAGGGGCTGGCCCGGTTGGCCGACGAGATCCGGGCGTACTGGCGGGCCGCCCTGGAGCCGTACTGGGGGCGGATCGAGCGGCTGGTGGAGGGCGAGATCCTGCACCGGGCCCGGCGGATGGCCGCCGGGGGTCCGGGCGCGCTCTTCGAGGGGCTGCACCCCAAGGTCGCCTGGCGGGACGGCCGGATGACGGTGGCCCAGCGCCGGTACGACATCGAACGGCGGCTGGAGGGCGGGCGCGGGCTGGTCCTGGTGCCCGCGGCGTTCATCTGGCCGGGCGCGCTCTGGCAGGCCGACGACACCGGGCAGCCCGGGCTGGTCTACCCGCCGCGCGGGGTGGCGACGCTCTGGGAGTCCTCCGCCGCCACCGCCCCCGCGGGGCTGGCCCGGGTCGTCGGCGGCACCCGGGCCCGGCTGCTGGCCGAACTCGACGCGCCCGCCTCCACCACCGAACTCGCCGCCCGCACCGGCCTGTCGGCGGCGAACGTCTCGCACCACCTGACGGCGCTGCACGGGGCCGGCCTGGCCGCCCGCCACCGCACCGGCCGCACCGTGCTGTACGCCCGCACCGAGGCCGCCGAACTCCTGCTGGGCGGCTGAGCGGGCGCGGGCACGACAGCGGCGCCTGCCCCCAACTGGTCGGGGAGAGGGCAGGCGCCGTACAACCGCATGGGCCCGGCGACGCTGGCGGGGGCAGCGGCTCGTGCTCCCGGCGATGCGGCGCCGGGCGTTCACGGGGTGCCGGGCCCCGGAGGGCCCGGCGGTGCGGGTCAGACCGTCAGCGGACGGTCCGTCGGGCGGATCGGGGCGGGCAGCGGGGTCTTGCCGCCCAGGTACTTGTCGACCGCGGCGGCGGCCGAGCGGCCCTCCGCGATGGCCCAGACGATCAGCGACTGGCCGCGGCCGGCGTCACCGCAGACGTACACGCCGTCCACGTTGGTCGCGAAGCGGGCGTCCCGGCCGACGTTGCCGCGGGCGTCCAGCTCGACGCCGAGCTGCTCGACCAGGCCGTTCTGCACGTCGGTACCGGTGAAGCCCATGGCCAGGGTGACCAGCTGCGCCGGGATGGCCTTCTCGGTGCCGGGCACCGGCTCGAAGCGGCCGTCCTTGAACTCCACCTCGACGAGGTGCAGTTCCTGCACGTTGCCGTCCTCGTCGCCGCTGAAGCGGGTGGTGTTCACGGAGTAGATCCGCTCGCCGCCCTCCTCGTGGGCCGAGGTGACCTTGTAGGTCATCGGCATGGTCGGCCAGGGCTGGTGGCCGGGGCGGGACTCGCTCGGCCGCGGCATGATCTCCAGCTGGGTGACCGAGGCCGCGCCCTGGCGGTGGGCGGTGCCGACGCAGTCCGCGCCGGTGTCGCCGCCGCCGATCACGACCACGTGCTTGCCCTTGGCGCTGATCGGGGCGTCGACGAAGTCGCCCTCCTGCACCTTGTTGGCCAGCGGCAGGTACTCCATGGCCTGGTGGACGCCCTTGAGCTCGCGCCCGGGCACCGGCAGGTCGCGGGCCGTGGTGGCCCCGGCGGCGACCACGACCGCGTCGAAGCGCTCGCGCAGCTGCTGCCCGGTGATGTCCTCGCCGACGTGGACGCCGGTGCGGAAGCGGGTGCCCTCCGCGCGCATCTGCTCGATGCGGCGGTTGATGTGCCGCTTCTCCATCTTGAACTCGGGGATGCCGTAGCGCAGCAGGCCGCCGATGCGGTCGGCGCGCTCGTACACCACCACGGTGTGCCCGGCGCGGGTGAGCTGCTGGGCGACCGCGAGGCCGGCCGGGCCGGAGCCGACGACGGCCACGGTCTTGCCGGAGAGGCGCTCGGGGACCTGCGGGGTGACCCCGCCGTTGTCCCATGCCTTGTCGATGATGGTGACCTCGACGTTCTTGATGGTCACCGCGTCCTGGTTGATGCCGAGGACGCACGCCGACTCGCACGGGGCCGGGCAGAGCCGCCCGGTGAACTCCGGGAAGTTGTTGGTGGCGTGCAGCCGCTCGATGGCGCCGGACCAGTCGTCCCGGTAGGCCAGGTCGTTCCACTCGGGGATGAGGTTCCCGAGCGGGCAGCCGTTGTGGCAGAACGGGATGCCGCAGTCCATGCAGCGGCCGGCCTGCTTGGTGATGATCGGCAGGAGGCTGCGCTCGGCGTAGACCTCGTTCCAGTCACGGAGCCGGACGTCGACCGGGCGGCGCTCCGCCAGCTGCTTGGGCGTGGTCAGGAAGCCCTTGGGGTCAGCCATGTGCCGCCTCCATCATCTTGCGAGTGGTCTCGGACTCGGAGAGTCCGTCGCGCTCAGCGGCGTCCTTGGCGGCGAGCACAGCCTTGTAGTCGGTCGGCATGATCGTGGAGAAGCGGGAGACCCCGCTGCCCCAGTCGGCCAGGAGCTCGGCGGCGACGGTGGAGCCGGTCTCCTCGTAGTGCTGCTGCACGGTCTCGCGCAGCCATTCGCGGTCGGCGGCGCTGGGGGCCTCGATGCCCACCATGCCGCTGTTCACGTTCGCGGGCCGCAGGTCCAGCACGTAGGCGATACCGCCGGACATGCCCGCCGCGAGGTTGCGTCCGGTCTCGCCGAGGACGACGACCCGGCCACCGGTCATGTACTCCAGGCCGTGGTCGCCCACGCCCTCCACGACCAGGGTGGCACCGGAGTTGCGGACGGCGAAGCGCTCGCCGGCCTTGCCCCGGAGGTGGATCCGGCCGCTGGTGGCACCGTACCCGATGGTGTTGCCGGCGATCACGTGGTTCTGGGCGTCGTTGCCGATGGCGGCGGCGTCGCGCGCCGGGCGGACCACCACCACACCGCCGGACAGGCCCTTGCCGACGTAGTCGTTGGCGTCGCCCTCCAGGCGCAGCGTGATGCCGCGCGGCACGAAGGCGCCGAAGGACTGGCCGGCCGAGCCGGTGAAGGCCACGTCGATGGTGCCCTCGGGCAGGCCCTCGCCGCGGTAGCGCTTGGTCACCTCGTGGCCGAGCATGGTGCCGACCGTGCGGTTGACGTTGCGGATCGGCAGCTGGATGCGGACGGCGTCGCCGTTGACCAGCGCGTCCTGGGCCAGGTCGATGAGCTGGTTGTCCAGGGCCTTGTCGAGCGCGTGGTCCTGCGTGGTGGTGCAGTGCCGGGCGGCGCCCTCGGGCAGCTCGGGGACGTGGAAGAGCGGGGCCAGGTCGAGGCCCGCGGCCTTCCAGTGGTCGACGGCGGCCTCGGCGTCGATGTGCTCGGCGTGGCCGACGGCCTCCTCGATGGAGCGGAAGCCCAGCTCGGCCAGGATCTCCCGGACCTCCTCCGCGATGAACTCGAAGAAGTTCACCACGAACTCGGGCTTACCGGAGAAGCGGTCGCGCAGCACCGGGTTCTGGGTGGCGACGCCGACCGGGCAGGTGTCCAGGTGGCAGACGCGCATCATGATGCAGCCGGAGACCACCAGCGGGGCGGTGGCGAAGCCGAACTCCTCGGCGCCGAGCAGCGCGGCGATGACGACGTCGCGGCCGGTCTTCAGCTGGCCGTCGGTCTGCACCACGATGCGGTCGCGCAGGCCGTTGAGCAGCAGGGTCTGCTGGGTCTCGGCGAGGCCGAGCTCCCACGGGCCGCCCGCGTGCTTGAGCGAGGTGAGCGGGGAGGCACCGGTGCCGCCGTCGTGGCCGGAGACCAGCACGACGTCCGCGTGCGCCTTGGAGACGCCGGCCGCGACGGTGCCGACCCCGACCTCGGAGACCAGCTTCACGTGGATCCTCGCCGCCGGGTTGGCGTTCTTGAGGTCGTGGATCAGCTGGGCGAGGTCCTCGATGGAGTAGATGTCGTGGTGCGGCGGCGGGGAGATCAGGCCGACGCCCGGGGTGGAGTGCCGGGTCTTGGCGACCCACGGGTAGACCTTGTGGCCGGGCAGCTGGCCGCCCTCGCCGGGCTTGGCGCCCTGGGCCATCTTGATCTGGATGTCGTCCGCGTTGACCAGGTACTCGGAGGTGACGCCGAAGCGGCCCGAGGCGACCTGCTTGATCGCCGAGCGGCGCTCCGGGTCGTACAGGCGGTCCGGGTCCTCGCCGCCCTCACCGGTGTTGGACTTGCCGCCGAGGCGGTTCATCGCGATGGCGAGGGTCTCGTGCGCCTCGCGGGAGATGGAGCCGTACGACATGGCGCCGGTGGAGAAGCGCTTGACGATCTCGGAGACCGGCTCGACCTCCTCGACCGGCACCGGGGTGCGGCCGAGGCCGTCCAGCTTGAACAGGCCGCGCAGCGTCATCAGGCGCTCGGACTGCTCGTTCACCCGGTCCGTGTACTGCTTGAAGATGTCGTACCGGCGGTTGCGGGTGGAGTGCTGCAGGCGGAACACCGTGTCCGGGTCGAACAGGTGCGGCTCGCCCTCGCGGCGCCACTGGTACTCGCCGCCGATCTCCAGCGCGCGGTGCGCGGCGGGGATGCCGGAGGCCGGGTAGGCCTTGGCGTGGCGGGCGGCCACCTCCTTGGCGATCTCGTCCAGGCCGATGCCGCCGAGCTTGGTGGTGGTGCCGGCGAAGTAGGTGTCGACCAGGCCCTGGGAGAGGCCGATGGCCTCGAAGACCTGGGCGCCGCGGTAGGAGGCGACGGTCGAGATGCCCATCTTGGACATGACCTTCAGGACGCCCTTGCCGAGCGCCTTGATCAGGTGCTTGATCGCCTTCTCCGGCTCGACGCCGGTCAGGAAGGTGCCCTGGGCGACCAGGTCCTCGACCGACTCCATCGCCAGGTACGGGTTGACCGCGCCGGCGCCGTAGCCGATCAGCAGCGCGACGTGGTGCACCTCGCGGACGTCACCGGCCTCGACCAGCAGCGACACCCGGGTGCGCTGCTTGGTGCGGATGAGGTGGTGGTGGACCGCGGAGGTGAGCAGCAGCGAGGGGATCGGGGCGTGCTCGGCGTCGGAGTGCCGGTCGGAGAGCACGATGATCCGCGCGCCGTCGGCGATCGCGGCGTCGGCCTCGGCGGCGATCGCACCGAGGCGGGCGGCCAGGCCGTCGCCGCCGGTGGCGACCTTGTAGAGGCCGGAGAGCGTGACGGCCTTCAGGCCGGGCTGGTCGCCGTCGGCGTTGATGTGGATGAGCTTGGCGAGCTCGTCGTTGTCGATCACCGGGAAGGTGATGCCGACCGAGCGGCAGGAGGCGGCGTCGGCGGCCAGCAGGTTGCCCTCGGGCCCGAGGTTGGACAGCAGCGAGGTGACGAGCTCCTCGCGGATGGCGTCCAGCGGCGGGTTGGTGACCTGCGCGAAGAGCTGCACGAAGTAGTCGAACAGCAGGCGCGGCTTCTCGGAGAGCGCGGCGATCGGGCTGTCGGTGCCCATCGAGCCGAGCGCCTCGCCGCCGGTCCTGGCCATCGGCGCGAGGATGACGCGCAGCTCCTCCTCGGTGTACCCGAAGGTCTGCTGGCGGCGGGTGACCGAGGCGTGGGTGTGCGCGATGTGCTCGCGCTCGGGCAGCTTGGCGAGCTGGATCTGCCCGGCGGCGACCCAGTCCGCGTAGGGGTGCTCGGCGGCCAGCGCGGCCTTGATCTCCTCGTCCTCGACGATGCGGTGCTCCGCGGTGTCGACGAGGAACATCTTGCCGGGCTGCAGCCGGCCCTTCTTGGCGACCTTCTCCTGGTCGATGTCGAGGACGCCGACCTCGGAGGAGAGGACGACCAGGCCGTCCTCGGTGATCCAGTAGCGGGCGGGGCGCAGGCCGTTGCGGTCCAGCACGGCGCCGATCTGGGTGCCGTCGGTGAAGGTGACGCAGGCCGGGCCGTCCCAGGGCTCCATCAGGTTGGAGTGGTACTGGTAGAACGCGCGGCGGGCCGGGTCCATGGTGGCGTGGTTCTCCCACGCCTCCGGGATCATCATCAGCACCGAGTGCGGCAGCGAACGGCCGCCGAGGTGGAGCAGCTCCAGGACCTCGTCGAAGGAGGCCGAGTCGGAGTGGTCCGGGGTGCAGATCGGGAAGATCCGGTCGAGACCCTGCCCGTTCCTGTTCGCGGGGATCAGGTCGGTGGCGAGCTGGGACTCCCGGGCGGTCATCCAGTTCCGGTTGCCCTTGACCGTGTTGATCTCGCCGTTGTGCGCGACGAAGCGGTACGGGTGGGCGAGCGGCCAGCTCGGGAAGGTGTTGGTGGAGAAGCGCGAGTGCACCAGGCCGAGCGCGGAGGCGTAGAGCCGGTCCGACAGGTCGGGGAAGAAGGGCTCCAGCTGGCCGGTGGTCAGCATGCCCTTGTAGACGATGGTGCGGGCGGAGAGCGACGGGAAGTACACGCCGGCCTCGCGCTCGGAGCGCTTGCGGACCACGAAGGCGACCCGGTCGAGCTCGATGCCGGTCTTCCCGGGGTGGCCGACGAACAGCTGCCGGAAGCGCGGCATCACGCTGCGGGCGGTGGCGCCGAGCAGGTCGGGGGTGACCGGCACCTCGCGCCAGCCGAGGACGGTCAGGCCCTCCTCGGCGGCGATGGCCTCGATCTGCGCGACGGCGCCGGCCTCGGCCGCGTCCTCGTCGGGCAGGAAGCCGATGCCGACCGCGTAGGAGCCGGCGGCGGGGAGCTCGAAGGAGACCTTGCTGCGCAGGAAGGCGTCCGGGATCTGGGTGAGGATGCCCGCGCCGTCGCCGGAGTCCGGCTCGGCGCCGGTGGCACCGCGGTGCTCCAGGTTGCGCAGGACGGTGAGCGCCTGCTCGACGACGGTGTGGTCGGCGATGCCGGTCAGCGTGGCGACGAAACCGACGCCGCAGGCGTCGTGCTCGTTTCGCGGGTCGTACAGGCCCTGAGCAGCAGGTCGCGCATCCGGAACGAGCGCGTAGGGCGGGCGGTGGCCGCCGGCCTGGGGCTCGTTGGCGGAGTGCATGGATGCAGACAGCATCGGCTCTCCCGTCGTCGTCATTCAGCAGGTGCGGTGCAGTAGGGACGACGCTGGCCCTGATGCGATTTCGTGCAAGTTACATGATGCCCAAGTTCCCGGGAAGCGGGATATGCCGTCCAGATGCCGGACAGACCCGCAGGTCAAGGGAGTGGGAGGACGTGCCACAGTGCACGTCCCCCGATTGTGCCCGCCGGTCGGCCGCCCGAAACAGGGGCGAAATCCCCTGGCTACACGCGCCGATCTTGGTCGCCTGCGAATCCTTCCCGGGACGGATCCCGCGGATGCGAATCAGCGGGCGGCGAGCTCGAATACTGAGACTAGGCCAGGCCGGATCCGATGCCCATGTGCGGAACGTCACGCATTGACGGGCATACTCATGCAGTCGTCCGTGTCATCCCACAGTCCCGCCGATCAGCGCCCCCAGCAGGTACGTCACGCCGGCCGCCGCACCGCCCAGCAGCAGCTGCCGCAGTCCGCTGTACCACCAGCTGCGCGCCGTCACCCGGGCCACCAGCGCCCCGCAGGCGAAGAGCCCGGCGAGCGCCACCAGCAGCGCCGGCAGCAGCGAATCCGCCCCCAGCAGGTACGGCAGCAGCGGCAGCAGCGCACCGGCCGCGAAGCAGCCGAACGAGGAGGCGGCGGCCACCAGCGGCGAGGGCAGGTCGGCGGGGTCCACCCCGAGCTCCTCCCGGGCGTGCACCGCCAGGGTGCGCTCCGGGTCCCCGGAGAGCTGCCGGGCCACCTCGCGGGCGAGCGCCGGCTCCACCCCGCGGTCCACGTACAGCTGGGCCAGCTCGGCCAGCTCGCCGCGCGGGTTGCGGTGCAGCTCCAGGCGTTCGGCCTCGATCTCGGCCTGCACCAGCTCGCGCTGGGAGGCCACCGAGGTGTACTCGCCGGCCGCCATCGAGCAGGCGCCGGCGGCCAGGCCGGCCAGCCCGGTCAGCACCACCGTGCCGCCGGAGGCCGCGCCGCCGACCACGCCGGTCATCAGCGCGAAGTTGGACACCAGCCCGTCCATCGCGCCGAACACGGCGGGCCGCAGCCAGCCCCCGTTGACGTCCCGGTGGTGGCCCGCGGCGGGGATCCTCGGGGCGTCCGCGGTCTCGGGTTCCCGTACGGTCGTGCTCACGCTCTCGTCCTCCCCGTGTCCGGTCCTCTTCCTCGGCGCCGACCCGGTTCCGGCGGCGGCGTCGACGCCGGTCCGGGGCGGTCCCGATTCGACCGTAGTGCGGTCGGGCGGGGCGTTTCCAGCAAGCCAAGGCTGTCCGAACACGGCTCCGGCCGCCCTCCGCCGGAGGGGCGGGGACGGCCGGAGGCGCGGGTTCGCGCAGGTCAGGTGAGGTGGTCGGCGTCGTCGTCGACCACGGTGGCGGCGCCCTCGGAGTCGTCCCCGGAACCGTCGGAGTCGTCGGAACCGTCGGAATCGGCTCCGGTGCCCGGGGCCGGGTGCGCGGAGGGGTCGATGGTCGCCGGGTCCTCGCGGCCCGGGCGCTTCTTCCCGACGATCACCAGGTAGGCCACGGCGCCGAGGAAGACCAGCAGGGCGACCCAGTTGTTGAGCCGCAGGCCGAGCACGTGGTGCGCGTCGTCGATGCGCAGGTACTCGGTCCAGAAGCGGCCCACGGTGTAGCCGGCCACGTACAGCGCGAAGGCCCGGCCGTGGCCCAGGGTGAAGCGGCGGTCGGCCCAGATGACCAGCAGCGCGACGCCGACGCACCAGAGCGACTCGTAGAGGAAGGTCGGGTGGTAGATCCCCGTGATCACCTCGCCGGTCGGCAGGGTCCGGTCGATCTCCAGGCCCCACGGCAGGTCGGTCTCCCGCCCGTAGAGCTCCTGGTTGAACCAGTTCCCCCAGCGGCCGATCGCCTGCGCCAGCGCGATGCCGGGGGCGATGGCGTCGGCGTACGCGGGCAGCGGCACCCCCCGGCGGCGGGCCCCGATCCAGGCGCCGACCGCACCCAGGGCGATGGCACCCCAGATGCCGAGGCCGCCCTCCCAGATCTTGAAGGCGTTCCAGGGGTTCCTGCCCTCGGCGAAGTACAGCTGGTGATCGGTGATCACGTGGTAGAGCCGGCCGCCGACCAGGCCGAACGGCACGGCCCAGACGGCGATGTCGCCGACCGTGTGCTTGCCACCGCCCCGGGCGACCCAGCGCTTGCTGCCGAGCCAGACCGCGACGATCACACCGAGGATGATGCAGAAGGCATAGGCGCGCAGCGGTACGGGTCCGAGTTCGAGGACCCCGCGCGACGGGCTGGGAATGTAGGCGATATCCATGGCAGCACCGACGCTACATGGTCCGGCGCCCGGCCCGGGCCCCCGCCGGGTCACAGATCCCGAACATCCCGGCGGCCGCCCGACCGGGCCGGGTCGGCACGGAGCCGTCGCCCCCTCCGGACGGGGAGGGGGCGACGGGGGCCCGGGGGGCGACGGCCCGGGGCGGGCTCAGCCGGCGGTCGGGGTGGCCGAGCCGGCGGGCCGGGTCGTCTGCACCGGGCTGCTCTGGCCGGGCGAGGGCGCGGCCGGGCTGCCGGGGGTGCCGAGCGGCTTGCCCTGGTTGGCGGCGTCGACCCACTTCACCAGGTTCTCCGGGGTGATCTCCTCGGCGCCGTTCTTGGGGTAGACCGGCTGGCCGTTGAGCAGCACGGTGGGCGTCGACTTGTAGCTGGACTTGTCGAAGTCCTGCTGGACCGCCGAGACCCACCCGCTGTACCTGTTGTCGTTGACGCAGGCCTCGAAGGCCGGGGTGTCCAGGCCGGGTACCTGCTTGGCGAGGTCGATCAGGGTGGCCTTGTTGCCGAAGGCGTCGTCGGTCTCGGCCGGCTGGTTGCGGTAGAGCACGTCGTGGTAGGCCCGGAAGTGCCCGGCGTCCTGGGCGCAGGCGAGGGCGTTGGCCCCGTACTTGGAGCCCTTGCCGCCGACCGCGCGGTCGATGAACGAGACGATGTGGTAGTTGCCGTAGACCTTGCCCTCGTCCTCCAGGCGGCCGATGGTCTCGGCGAACTCCTTCTCGAAGATGGCGCAGGCCGGGCAGCGCGGGTCCTCGTAGATGGTGAGGGTGGAGGGCGCGTTCGCCGCTCCGACCGGGATGACGAGGTTCTTGTCGCCGATGGTGCCGGCCGGGGCGGCGGTCGGCGTGTCCGGCTGGGAGCGCTCGTTCTGCACCACGACACCGGTGACCACGGCGACGGCGATGACCGCCAGCACCACACCGCCGACGATCAGCTTCTTCCGGCGCCGGCCGCGGGCCTCCTCGGCCGCCCGTGCCTCCCGCATCCGCTCGCGGGCGGTGCGCTTGCCTTCTCGGTTCTTCTCACTCATCTGCCTGGGACATCCTGGGTCGGGGGTGGGATCGGGGTCGGTCCTGCCGGTCAGCGCGCCAGCCAGCCGTCGACCGAGAACTTGGTGCGGGGGCGCCAGACCAGCCAGCCGGCCAGCAGGAGGAAGCCGGTGTCACGCAGGATCTCCTGCAGGTACTTGGTCTCCGACTCGTCCACCGCCCCGCCGCCGCCGAAGCAGCCGCAGTCGATCGAGATGCCGCGGGCCCACGCGGAGGCGATGCCCGCGATGAACGCGAGCAGCAGCAGCGCGGAGACGACGGCCACCAGCCGCACGCCCAGCCCGATCACCAGCAGCACGGCGAGCGCCACCTCCACGAAGGGCAGCGCGTGGCCGATCGGCTCGACCAGGGACTCGGGCAGGATCTCGTACGCGCGCACGGCCTGGGCCGCCGCCGCGGGATCGGAGATCTTGGCCAGACCGGCCCAGGCCCAGACCACCGCGAGGCCGAGCCGCGCCGCCGTACCGATCCATTCCGTCCACGCCACGCCGCCGCGCGGCACCGCCGGGCCGGCCGCCATAGAGGAAACCCCCTCGGGAAACACCTTCACTTGCTGATGAACCGTAAGGGATGAAGGGCGGTTCCTCCATATTCAGGAATTAAGCCGAAAGAGTGATGCCTTATCGGCTTCTGTCCGATTTCCGGCTACCGGGCGTACGGATCGCAGCCCTGCGGACGCACCGCCCCGGGCAGCTCCGGCCGCCCCTGCGGGTGCGAGCGGCCCGCCCTCGCCAGGGCCCGCGCGACGGCCTGCGCCCGCTCCGCCTGCGCGCACACGTGCGCCTCCCGCTCGGCCCGATCCGCGGCGCCCCGTCTGGCCAGCGCCTCCCCGACCACGGTGTGGTCCGCCCCGACGGCGGCGCCCAGCACCAGCACCGCCGCGGCGGCCCGCAGCAGGACGGCTCGTTGGAGACACGGCACCGGCAGACCCCTTCGATCGCTTGACACCCCCCGCGCACCTCGTTCGTGCACCCGTCCCTCCACTCAACGCCGGTCAACCGCAGCTGATGCGTGGAGCGCCCACTGTTCACCCGTTCGGGTTCGCCGGACGGGCCCGCGCCGGACGCCGAACGGCCCGCCGCCCCACGGGGGGCGACGGGCCGTCAGGAGGAGCGGGTGCGGGTCAGCGGCGGCGGACACCCTCCGCCAGCTCGCCAGCCAGGGCGCGGACGGCCGCGAGCGCGGCGTCCTCGTCCCCGTCGGCGTCCAGGATCCGCTGGACGAAGGCCGAGCCGACGATCACGCCGTCCGCGAAGCCGGCCACCTCGGCGGCCTGGTCCGCGGTGGACACGCCGAGACCGACGCAGACCGGCAGGTCGGTGGTGGCCCGGGTGCGGGCGACCAGGTCGTGGGCGAGCGAGCCGACCTGGGTCCGGGTGCCGGTCACGCCCATGACCGCGGCGGCGTACACGAAGCCGCTGCCGGCCGCGGTGACCTCGGCCAGGCGCTTGTCCTTGCTGCTCGGCGCGACCACGAACACGGTGTCGAGCCCGTGCTCCTCCGCGGCCTTGCGCCAGTCCCCGGACTCCTCCACCGGCAGGTCCGGCAGGATGCAGCCCGCGCCGCCCGCGGCGGCCAGGTCGGCGGCGAAGCGCGCGGTGCCGTAGCGCTCGACCGGGTTCCAGTACGTCATGACCAGCACCGCGGCCCCGGGGTGCGCCCCGGCGACCTCCCGGACGGTGCGCAGCACGTCGGTGATCCGCACGCCGGCCCGCAGGGCGATGTCGTCGGCGGTCTGGATGGTCGGGCCGTCCAGCACCGGGTCGGAGTGCGGCAGGCCGATCTCGACGACGTCGCAGCCGCCCTCGATCAGCGCGTTGACGGCGCGGATGCCGCCGTCGACGGTGGGGAAGCCGGCCGGCAGGTAGCCGATCAGCGCGGCGCGGTTCTCCGCCCCGGCTGCGGCCAGGACCTCGCTGAGCTTGGAAGCCATGGTCAGTTACCCCCGTCGGCGGCGTCGTCGTACAGGCCGAAGTACTGCGCGGCGGTGTGCATGTCCTTGTCGCCGCGCCCGGAGAGCGAGACCAGGACGGTGGCCTCCGGTCCGAGCTCGCGGCCCAGCTCCAGGGCGCCGGCCAGCGCGTGGGCGCTCTCGATGGCCGGGATGATGCCCTCGGTGCGGGAGAGCAGGCGCAGCGCCTGCATGGCGGCGTCGTCGGTGACCGGACGGTACTCGGCCCGGCCGGTGTCCTTCAGCCAGGCGTGCTCGGGGCCGACGCCGGGGTAGTCGAGGCCGGCCGAGATGGAGTGCGACTCGATGGTCTGGCCGTCCTCGTCCTGCAGGACGTAGGTGCGCGAGCCGTGCAGCACCCCGGGGTCGCCCTTGGTGAGGGTGGCGGCGTGCCGGGGGGTCTCGGCGCCCTCGCCGGCCGCCTCGCAGCCGATCAGGCGCACGCCGGCGTCCGGGATGAACTCGTGGAAGATGCCCATCGCGTTGGAGCCGCCGCCGACGCAGGCGACGACGGCGTCGGGCAGCCGGCCGGTGCGGTCGAGCACCTGCTGCCGGGCCTCGATGCCGATCACCCGGTGGAAGTCGCGGACCATCATCGGGAAGGGGTGCGGGCCGGCGACGGTGCCGAACAGGTAGTGCGTGGAGTCGACGTTGGCGACCCAGTCGCGGAACGCCTCGTTGATGGCGTCCTTGAGGGTGCGGCTGCCGGACTTCACGGCGATCACCTCGGCGCCGAGCATCCGCATCCGGGCGACGTTCAGCGCCTGGCGCTGCGTGTCGACCTCGCCCATGTAGACGGTGCAGTCGAAGCCGAACAGGGCGCAGGCCGTGGCGGTGGCCACGCCGTGCTGGCCGGCGCCGGTCTCGGCGATGATCCGGGTCTTGCCCATCCGGCGGGTGAGCAGGGCCTGGCCCAGCACGTTGTTGATCTTGTGCGAGCCGGTGTGGTTGAGGTCCTCGCGCTTGAGCAGGATGCGCGCCCCGCCGGCCTCGGCGGAGAAGCGGCGGACGTCGGTCAGCGGGCTGGGCCGGCCGGTGTAGTCCTTGAGCAGGGCGTCGAGCTCGGCGGCGAAGGCCGGATCGGCCTTGGCCTTCTCGTACTCCTCGGCGACCTGCTCGACGGCGGCGACCAGCGCCTCCGGGATGAAGCGGCCCCCGTAGGCGCCGAAGTAACCGCGGGCGTCCGGCACTTCGGCGCCGGACAGGTGGTCCTTCTCGGACATGGTGAAGTCCTTCGTGGTGATGACGGCAGTGACGTCGGAGCGGCCGGCTACCGGCCGTGCGTCCTGCGCCATCGCCGGCCCTGCACCTGGCCCGGCTCGCAGCCGATCACGTACCGCACCCGCCGCCCGAGCACCCGGCGTGCGGGCGCGCGGCAGCCGCGCGGGCGGCAGCCGGGGGCGAGACGGGTGGCGAGGGACATGTCGGTTCGGTCAGCCCTTGTTCCGCAGGGCCGGGTGGGCACCCGCCGCGACCAGGTCGGCGACCGCGGCGCGCGGGTCCTTGCCGGTCACCAGCGACTCGCCGACCAGCACCGCGTCGGCGCCGAGGTTGGCGTACTGGATGACGTCCAGCGGGCCGCGCACACCCGACTCGGCGACCTTGACGATCCCGGCCGGGATCGCGTGGACCACGTTGCCGAAGGTGTCGCGGTCGACCTCCAGGGTCTTCAGGTTCCGGGCGTTCACCCCGATGATCTTCGCACCGGCGTCGACCGCACGGGCGATCTCCTCCTCGTCGTGGACCTCGACCAGCGGGGTCAGGCCGATCGACTCGGCGCGCTCGATCAGCGACACCAGGGCCGGCTGGTCGAGGGCGGCGACGATCAGCAGGGCGAGGTCGGCGCCGTGCGCGCGGGCCTCCCACAGCTGGTACGCGGTGACGATGAAGTCCTTGCGCAGGACGGGCGTGTCCACCGCCGCCCGGACGGCGTCCAGGTCGGCCAGCGAGCCGCCGAAGCGGCGCTGCTCGGTCAGCACGCTGATCGCGGCGGCACCGCCGGCCGCGTAGTCGAGGGCGAGGGCTGCCGGATCGGCGATCGCGGCCAGCGCGCCCTTGGACGGGCTGGAGCGCTTGACCTCGCAGATCACCCGTACGCCGTCGCCCTTGAGCGCGGCCACGCCGTCCTTGGCGTCCGGGGCCTTGGCGGCGAGCTCCTTGAGCTCGTCCAGGGAGACCCGGGCCTGCCGCTCGGCGAGGTCCTCACGGACCCCATCGATGATCTCGTCGAGCACACTCACGCTGAGCGCCCCCATCATTTCTACTGGCTAGGCGCCGGAGGACCGGGTCCTCCGGCCTGGCAGTCCGGTCCGGCCGACGGTGAAGAGTTCACGCGGACCGGTGACGATGCTGTGCTCCGGCTCCCCCGTCGGCTCTTCGATGGTATCGGCACCGGGGAGCGCGCAGCGCATCCACCCGGCGCGCGTCTCGCGGACCGGACCCCCGGTGGCCTGCGGAGCTCCCCGGGGCCGGGGGCCGGCGGGCGCGGCTCAGAGCAGCGGCGGGGCCAGCCCGGCGCCGATCGGCAGGTTGCGCACGATCGTGAAGACCAGCAGCAGCAGCGCCACCAGCACCGTCTGCCGCAGGTCGAAGGACGGGCGGGGGGCCGGCACGCCGCGCAGGGCGGCCCAGGTCCAGCGCACCCAGAGCACCGCCAGGACGGTGAACGCCAGCACCGCGAAGGCGTTGTCGTGCAGCGCCGTGGACAGGTCCCCGTGGGTGAGCGCGTGCACGCAGCGCAGTCCGCCGCAGCCGGGGCACCACCAGCCGGTGGCCGCCAGGAACGGGCAGTCGGGGTAGTGGCCCGGGGCGTTGGGGTCCACCACGGCGATGTACCCCGACGGGATCGCGACGGCCGCCGCCGCGGCCAGCGGGGCGCCCAGTCGGCGCAGGACGGACGGCCGGGCGGAGGCGGCGGGAGCGGCGTTCACGCCCCCGATTGTGCTCCCTGCGCCGACGGCCGGCGGGCAAAACGCAACGGCGGGCGTTTCGCCCGCCGTTGGTGGAGCTCCGGGCCGCGCGGTCGCGGCCGTCCGGATCAGACGCCGGCGGTGACGGCGGCGCGGTCCTCGGCGGTCTCGACGTACGGGCTGGGCTGCTTGCCCATGCCGGCCATCGACATGGCCTTGCCCACCACGCCCGCGACCACGACGATTCCGAGGCCGGCCAGCACCAGCGGCACGGAGGGGAGGATCATCGCGACACCGGCGACCATGAAGCCCACGAAGGAGATGGTCACGCCGGTCCAGGCGGCGGGGTTGTGGCCGTGTGCTGCTGCCGACATGTGTGCTGCTCCTTGGTTCTCCGGATCCCGGCCGGGCCTGCGCGGGCCTGCCGGGTTGACGTGGTCCATTGTGCCGGGCCACACACCGGTACCCCAAAGGGGGTGGTGGGTCGAACCGGTCACACCCGTACGGGGCGGCGGGCGCTCAGCGGGCGGTCGGGTCCTCGCCGCGGTCCAGGGCCTTCCACAGGTCGGCCGGGGTCTCGGCGGCGCCCGCGGCCCCCCGGCGGGCGGGCGCGGCACCGGTCGGCGCGTCGTAGCGGCTGCCCATGGTCGGCCAGCTCCGCCCGTACCGCACGGTCAGCAGCCCCGCGAGGGCCAGCAGCAGGCCGCCGGCCAGCGCCGCCCAGGGCCAGGCGGTGTGCCCGACCTCGGTGGCCCGGGTGCCGGTCAGCGCGAGCTTGCGGGCCGCCTCGGCGTGCAGGGCGTCGCTGTCGAAGGCGCCGGCGGCGGCCCCCGCCGCCGCGCCGAGGCCGGCCAGCAGGGTCAGCACGCCGACCGCGAGCCGGCCGGCGCCGCGCACCGCGAAGACCGCGACCGCCGCCGCCAGTGCGACCAGGGCCAGCCCGCCCGGCAGCTCGGAGATCCGGCTGCCGGTCGCGGAGACCTCCAGCGTCCCGCCCTGCGACCCGGCCACCCGGCCCTCGGCCCAGACCCGGCCGGCCGCGGTGAGCAGCAGGACGGCCCCGAGCGCGGTCAGCAGCAGCATCAGGACGAGCGTGCGCCGACCGCCCTTCGCGGCGACTGCGGCGGAGGCCGGCGCGGCGGCGGGGGCGGCTTCGGTACGGGGCGGGGGGAGAGCGCTCACCCGTCCACTATCCCCGACGCGCGGCGCGGCCCCTACCCCGGGTCGGCCGGGAGCCCGTCGGTGCGCAGCACCAGGGTGCGGTCGGCCAGCGGCAGGAAGACGTCGTTCCCGAACGGCACCCGCTCGGCCTCCCGGTAGCCGCCGTCCGGCAGCGGGCGGCTGTGCACCGTGCAGACCTCCTCGGCGGGGTCGACCACCACGTACAGCGGGACGCCGGCGCCCGCGAGGGCGCGGTGGCGGTGGACCGCGGCGGCGTCCCGCGGGGCCCGGGGGGCGACGTCCAGCACGGCCAGCGGGCCGCCGCCGCGCCCGGAGTCCCCGGGCTCCCCGGGGGTGTCGGGGCCGCCCGCGGGCGGCAGGATGACCAGGTCGGGGGTGTCACCCGCGGGGAGGAGGCCCGACGGGAGGAGCCCCGCCGCCTCGTCGCCCGGGAGCACCCGCCCGTGACCGCCGAGCTGGTCCTGCACCTGGGTGCTGATGGCGAGGACGATCCCCCGCCGCTGCCCGTCCGGCATCCCGGCTCCTCCGTCCGCGTGGGGCCCGGCGGCTCACACCACCGGCCTGCGCAGCGTATTCGCCGTGGCGACGGCGCGCAGGACGGCGGCGGCCTTGTTGCGGCACTCGGTGTCCTCGCCGTGCGGGTCGGAGTCGGCGACCACGCCGGCGCCGGCCTGCACGTACGCGGTGCCGTCGCGCAGCACCGCGGTGCGGATGGCGATGGCGGTGTCGGAGTCCCCGGCGAAGTCCAGGTAGCCGACGCAGCCGCCGTACAGGCCGCGGCGGGTGGGCTCCAGCTCCTCGATGATGCGCATGGCGCGCGGCTTGGGGGCGCCGGAGAGGGTGCCGGCCGGGAAGCACGCGGTCAGCACGTCGAAGGCGGTCCGGCCGCGGGCCACCCGGCCGGTGACGGTCGAGACGATGTGCATGACGTGGCTGTAGCGCTCGATCTGCATGAAGTCGACCACCTCGACGCTGCCCGGTTCGCAGACCCGGCCGAGGTCGTTGCGCCCGAGGTCGACGAGCATCAGGTGCTCGGCCCGCTCCTTGGGGTCGGCGAGGAGTTCGGCGGCGAGCTCGGAGTCCTCGTGCGGGGTGGCGCCGCGGTGCCGGGTGCCGGCGATCGGGTGCAGCATCGCCTCGCCGTCGGTGACCTTGACCAGCGCCTCGGGGCTGGAGCCGACCACGTCGAAGCCGCCCTCGGCGGTGCCGTCCGGCCCGGGGAAGCGGAACAGGTACATGTACGGGCTGGGGTTGGTGGTGCGCAGCACCCGGTAGACGTCCAGCGCGGAGGCCGGGCAGGGCGCCTCGAAGCGCTGCGAGGGCACCACCTGGAAGGCCTCGCCGGCCCGGATCCGCTCCTTGATCTCCTCGACGGCGGCCCGGTAGGGCTCGCCGCCGAACGGCGAGTGGACGTCGGCGGGCGCGGTGGGGGTGAAGGTGGCGAGCCCGGGGTCGACCGGCTTGAGCAGGTCGGTCTCCATGGCGTCGAGCCGGGCCACCGCGTCCGCGTACGCCTCGTCGACGCCGCTGGCGAGGTCGTTGTGGTTGACGGCGTTGGCGATCAGCAGCACCGTGCCGTCGGCGTGGTCGAGCACCGCGAGGTCGGTGGCGAGCAGCATGGTCAGCTCGGGGAGCCGCAGGTCGTCCGGGTTGAGGTCGGGCAGCCTCTCCAGCCGGCGGACGATGTCGTAGCCGAGGTAGCCGACCAGGCCGCCGGTGAGCGGGGGCAGCCCGTCGTCGGTGTGCCGGGGGGTGTGCAGCGCGGTGAGCGCGGCGCGCAGCACCTCCAGCGGGTCGCCGGTGGTGGGGATGCCGACGGGCGGGGTGCCGTGCCAGCGGGCGTTGCCGTCGGCGTCGGCGGTGAGGGCGGCGGCGCTGCGCACGCCGACGAAGGAGTAGCGCGACCAGCTGCGGCCCTGTTCGGCGGACTCCAGCAGGAAGGTGCCGGGGCGCTCGGCCGCGAGGCTGCGGTAGAGGCCGATGGGGGTGAGGCCGTCCGCGAGGAGCCTGCGGGTGACCGGGATGACCCGGGTGTCGACGGCGAGCTTGCGGAAGGCGTCGAGGTCCATGGAGGCGGGCACCGTTCTGGAGTCGTGGGGTGGGGTGGGTCAGCCGAGCGGCAGCACGTCGGCGTCGAAGCAGGTGCGGTCGCCGGTGTGGCAGGCGGCGCCGGTCTGGTCGACCCGGACGAGCAGGGTGTCGCCGTCGCAGTCCAGGGCCACCGACCTGACCTGCTGGACGTGGCCCGAGGTGTCGCCCTTGACCCAGTACTCCTGCCGGCTGCGGCTCCAGTAGGTGCAGCGGCCGGTGGTGAGGGTGCGGTGCAGCGCCTCGTCGTCCATCCAGCCGAGCATCAGCACCTCGCCGGTGTCGTACTGCTGGGCGATGGCGGGCAGGAGGCCGTCGGCGGTGCGCTTCAGCCGGGCGGCGATCCCGGGGTCGAGGGCGGTGCTGCCGGGAGCGGCGGGTGAGGTGGACATGGGGCCCATTGTGTCAGGGCCGACCGGGCCCCCGGCCCGCCGTCCGACCCGTGATCGCCGCCGGTCGGACGGCCCGGCCGAGCCCGGTTCAGCGGGTGCAGCCGGCCGGCCAGATGCGGTGGACGTAGAGGCCGGCCCGTTCGGCGAGGGCGGCGACCCGGGCGGGTTCGCTGCCGGGTTCGCCGTCCCAGACCGCGATCAGTTCGTCGATCATGCCGACCAGGGCCCGGCCGGTGTCGTCGCCGAGGCCGCCGTGCTCGACCGGGGCGAGCCGGTGGACGGCGTTCGCCTCGTTCATCAGGGCCAGCCGGGCCGGCCGGTGGCGGTCGTCCGCGCGGCCGACGACCGGCGCCCCGGCCGGGACGACGACCTCCAGCTTGCCGCCGTGCTCCAGGACGGAGCGGGCGAACCAGGTGTCCGGGCCCTCGTCGAGGCAGCTCACGCCGACCAGCTCGTACGGGCCGAAGGTGGTGACCAGCTGCCAGAGGTCGCCGCGGACCAGCATCTCGGTGATGCCACCCGACAGACCCTGGTGACCGGTGATTCCGACGCGCATCCGAAGACTCCTGGGATCGTGTCGTGCCGCTCCGAGCCTATCCGACCTGACCGGGCGGGCCGCGGGGGGCGCCCGGGCGGCGGGGACGAGTTGCGCCAACCGCCTGCCGGGGGGCGCCCGGGTGGGCCATTCTCGTGACCATGACCTCCGAGGAGCAGCAGCCGTCCGGCGCCGCAGCGGCGTCCCGTCCCCCGCGCGGGCTGGTGCTCGCCGTCGCCGCCGTGCTGGCCGTGCTGGTCGGGGTGGTGGCCACGGTGCTGCTCTGGCCGGAGAAGCGGACCGCCGCGGCCCCGCCGCCGCCCTCCCCCACCGCGAGCAGTCCGGCCCCGGCGCCCTCCCCGACCCCGACGCCGACCCGGGTGGTGCCGTACCCGCACTTCGGGCCCGGCGAGTGCTTCGACCACCCGCAGCTGAGCAAGGTGATCACCAAGCCGGAGCCCCGCCCGTGCGACGGGCCGCACGACGGCGAGGCGATCGCCGCGCCGCTGCTGCCGGACGGGCTGACCACGGAGGCGCAGATCGGGCGGGCGATGCGGGACGGCTGCAAGGACGCGGTGGCGGCCGCACAGGGCCGCCAGGACGGGGGCACCTGGTACGGCTTTCCGGTGGGCCCGGCCATGACGGCCTACCGGGAGGGCTGGCGGGACTTCAGCTGCACCGTCACGTCGAGCAACCGCCAGGGCGGCGCCAAGCTGACCGCGCCGATCCGCTGAGGCCGTGCGTTCGTCCGCCGAGGGCCCTGCGCCGGGCCGCGTGACGGGTCGTACGCTGACCTCCATGTCGAACCATGCCCTTGCGGAGCGCCACCGGCTGACCGAACTGCTGCGCGCCGCCGGACCGGACGCCCCGACCCTGTGCTCCGGGTGGACCACCCGGGACCTCGCCGCGCACCTGGTGCTGCGCGAACGCCGACCGGACGCCGCCGCGGGCATCCGGGTGGCCCCGCTGGCCGGCTGGACGGCCCGGGTGCAGTCCTCCTACGCGCAGCGCCCGTACGAGGAGCTGCTGCGGCTGTTCCGCTCCGGCCCGCCGGGGCTGTCGCCGTTCGCGCTGCCGGGCGCCGACGAGGCGGCGAACACCGTGGAGTACTACGTCCACGCGGAGGACGTCCGCCGGGCCGGCGCCGACCGGCAGCCGCTGGCGCTGCCGGCCGGGCGGGCCGAGGCGCTGTGGCGGCGGCTGCCGATGATCGCCCGGTTGGAGGGCCGCAAGTCCCCCGTCCGGCTGGAGCTGTGTCACCCGGACGGCCGGAGCGCGACGGCGGGTCCGGCCGGGGCGCCGGTCGTCCGGGTCACCGGGGAGCCGGGCGAGCTGGTGCTGTTCGTCTACGGGCGCGGCGCCAGGACCGACGTGGTGGTCGACGGCCCGCCGGACGCCGTCGCCGCGCTGCGGCACGTCCTGCCGCTGCCCTGACCCGTCCGGGGCGGGTCGCCGCGCGCCCCGCCTGCGGATGCCGGTGCCCCGACGCACACTCTCAAGTGGCCGCGCCCCCGCACCCCGCGGGGGCCACCGGGCCACTCCCCGTCGAAGGAGCACCCACCGCATGCCCCCCACCGACTTCCTCACCGGCGCCCCCTGCTGGATCGACCTCGGCAGCCCCGACCCGGCCGGTGCCGCCGCCTTCTACGGCGCGGTGTTCGGCTGGACCTTCGCGTCCGCCGGGCCCGAGGCCGGCGACTACGGCTTCCTGCAGCTGGACGGCCGGACCGTCGGGGCGATCGGCCGGCTGACCGAGGACGGCGCCCGGTCCGCCTGGACGACGTACTTCAGCACGCCCGACGCGGATGCCACCGCCCGGTCCGCCGAGCGGGCCGGCGGCGGCGTCCGGGTGGAGCCGGGCGACGTGTTCGACGCCGGGCGGATGGCGCAGCTGACCGATCCGCAGGGCGCGCAGTTCGCGATCTGGCAGCCCGGGCAGGTGAAGGGGCTGGACGTGGTCCGCGACGACAACGCCTTCGTCTGGGCGGAGCTGCACACCCCCGACCAGCAGGCGGCGCTCGCCTTCTACCGCGGGCTGTTCGGGTGGCGCGACGAGGACTTCGACGCGCCCGGCATGACCTACCTGGTGCTGGCCACCGCGGAGGGCGAGGACCGGCGGGAGGCCAGCTTCGGCGGGATCGCCCCGGTGATGGACGACGCCGAGCAGGCGGCCTGGCTGCCGTACTTCGCGGCGGCGGACGTGGACGCGCTGGTCACCCGGGCCGCGCAGGCCGGCGGGCAGGTGCTGATGCCCGGGGCGGACGTGCCGCGGGTCGGCCGGATCGCGGTGCTGGCGGACCCGTTCGGCGCCCCGTTCGCGCTGATCAAGGGCGACCCCGAGCAGTCCTGAGCGCGTCCGGTCCGCGCCCCCGCACGCGGCGGGGGCGCGGACCGCGGCGGTTCAGCGGACGGGGTGCCCGGCCCCGCGCAGCGCGTCCTTGACCTCGCCGATCCGCAGGTCCCCGAAGTGGAAGACGCTGGCGGCGAGGACGGCGTCGGCGCCCGCCTCGACGGCGGGGGCGAAGTCGTCGAGCTTCCCTGCCCCGCCGGAGGCGATCACCGGCACTGCGACGGCCTTGCGGACGGCCCGGAGCATGTCGAGGTCGTAGCCGTCCTTGGTGCCGTCGGCGTCCATCGAGTTGAGCAGGATCTCGCCCGCGCCGAGCTCGGCGGCCCGGCCGGCCCACTCGACGGCGTCGAGGCCGGTGCCGCGCCGCCCGCCGTGCGTGGTGACCTCGAAGCCGGACGGCGTCTCGGTGCCCTCGGGGCAGCGCCGGGCGTCCACCGAGAGGACGAGCACCTGGCGGCCGAAGCGCCGGGCGATCTCGCGGACCAGTTCGGGGCGGGCGATCGCGGCGGTGTTGACGCCGACCTTGTCGGCGCCGGCCCGCAGCAGCTTGTCGACGTCCTCGACGGCGCGGATGCCGCCGCCGACGGTGAGCGGGATGAAGACCTGCTCGGCGGTGCGGCGGACCACGTCGTAGGTGGTCTCGCGGTCGCCGGAGGAGGCGGTGATGTCGAGGAAGGTCAGCTCGTCGGCGCCCTCGGCGTCGTAGAGCTTGGCCATCTCGACGGGGTCGCCGGCGTCGCGCAGGTTCTGGAAGTTGACGCCCTTGACCACCCGGCCCGCGTCGACGTCCAGGCAGGGGATGACACGTACGGCGAGGGTCACGGCTGTTGGCCTTCCAGAGCTTCCACGGTGCTTGCGAGTCCGGCGCGGTGGGCGTCGAGCTCGACCTCGACCACGATCCGGGAGTCGATCAGGCCGGCTACCACGAGCACCGTGGCGGCCGGGCGGACGTCGGCGAAGCGGGCGCGGTGGGCACGTCCCACCGCCTCGGTGTCGCGGACGTGGGTGAGGTACATCCGGGTGCGGACCACGTCGTCCGCGGTCAGACCGTACGCGGCGAGGGCGTCGAGGCCGGCGTCGAAGGCGGCGAGGGCCTGCTGGTACGGGTCGCCCTCGCCCTCGATCCGGCCGTCCACCAGGGCGGTGCAGCCCGCCACGTGGACGTGGTCGCCGGCGGCGACCGCCCGCGCCGAGCCGAACTCGTCCTCCCAGGGGGCGAGTCCCGCCACCCTGCCGCGTACGATCCGACGCTCCGTCATCCGGAAACCGCCTCCAGGGCCTCTTCGAGCGTGAACTTCTGCTCGTAGAGTGCCTTGCCGACGATCGCGCCCTCGACTCCCTCGCCGACGAGCGTGGCGATGGCCCGCAGGTCGTCGAGCGAGGAGACGCCGCCGGAGGCGACGACGGGGCGGTCGGTGGCGGCGCAGACGTCGCGCAGCAGCTGGAGGTTGGGGCCGGTGAGGGTGCCGTCGCGGTTGACGTCTGTGACGACGTAGCGGGCGCAGCCCTCGGCGTCCAGGCGGGCCAGGACGTCGAAGAGCTGGCCGCCCTCGCTGGTCCAGCCGCGTCCGCGCAGGGTGGTGCCGACGACGTCCAGGCCGACCGCGATCCGGTCGCCGTGCTCGGCGATGGCCTTGGCGACCCACTCGGGGCTCTCCAGGGCGGCGGTGCCGAGGTTGACCCGGGTGCAGCCGGTGGCGAGGGCCGCGGCGAGCGAGGCGTCGTCCCGGATGCCGCCGGACAGCTCGACCTTGATGTCGAGGGTCTCGGTCACCTCGCGGACCAGGTCGCGGTTGCTGCCGGTGCCGAAGGCGGCGTCGAGATCGACCAGGTGCAGCCACTCGGCGCCGGCCCGCTGCCAGGCCAGGGCGGCGGCGAGCGGCTCGCCGAAGGAGGTCTCGGTGCCTGAGGCGCCCTTGACCAGGCGGACGGCCTGACCGTCGCGGACGTCGACGGCGGGCAGCAGTTCGAGGCGGCTCATTGTCGTACTCAACCTTCGGGGAGTCAGAGGGTGTCGACCCAGTTGGTCAGCAGGGCGGCGCCGGCGTCGCCGGACTTCTCGGGGTGGAACTGGGTGGCCCAGAGCGGCCCGTTCTCGACGGCGGCGACGAAGGGCTCCCCGTGGGTGGCCCAGGTGACCAGCGGGGCGTTCAGCCGGGCGCTGTGGATCTCCAGCTCCCAGCGGCGGACCGCGTAGGAGTGCACGAAGTAGAAGCGGGTGTCGGCGTCGAGGCCGGCGAACATCCGGCTGCCCTCGGGGGTGTCGACGGTGTTCCAGCCCATGTGCGGGATGACCGGCGCCTGCAGCGGCTCGACGGTGCCGGGCCACTCGTCGCAGCCGGGGGTCTCCACCCCGTGCTCGACGCCCTTCTCGAACAGGATCTGCATGCCGACGCAGATGCCGAGGACCGGGCGGCCCCCGGCCAGGCGGCGGCCGATGATCCAGTCCCCGCGCACGCCCTTCAGGCCGCGCATGCACGCCTCGTAGGCGCCGACGCCGGGCACCAGCAGGCCGTCGGCGTCCATCGCGGCCTGGAAGTCGGAGGTGACGGTGACGTTCGCCCCGGTGCGCTCGACGGCGCGCTGGGCGGAGCGGAGGTTGCCCGACCCGTAGTCGAGCACCACGACGTTCTTGCTCATCTGCGGTTCCCCCTTACAGGCGCATGAGGCCGGCGGCCAGGCACATGGCCGAGCTGATGGCGAGCAGGATCAGGACGCTCCGGGGCTTCTTCTGCTTCCAGAAGGAGTAGACGCCGGTAGCGAAGAAGATGCCGAGGAAGATCAGCACGGTGGACATCAGAGCGCGCCCTTGGTCGAGGGGAGGATGCCGGCCGCGCGCGGGTCGCGCTCGGCGGCGTAGCGCAGGGCCCGGGCCAGCGCCTTGAACTGGCACTCCACGATGTGGTGCGCGTTGCGTCCGTACGGGACGTGGACGTGCAGCGCGACCTGCGCCTGGGCCACGAAGGACTCCAGGATGTGCCGGGTCATGGTGGTGTCGTAGCTGCCGATCATCGGCGCGATGTTCTCCGGCTCGGTGTGCACCAGGTAGGGGCGGCCGGAGAGGTCGACGGTGACCTGGGCGAGCGACTCGTCCAGCGGCACCGTGCAGTTGCCGAAGCGGAAGATGCCGACCTTGTCGCCGAGCGCCTGCTTGAAGGCGGCGCCGAGGGCGAGGGCGGTGTCCTCGATGGTGTGGTGGGTGTCGATGTGCAGGTCGCCGTCGGTCTTGACGGTGAGGTCGAAGAGACCGTGGCGGCCGAGCTGGTCGAGCATGTGGTCGTAGAAGCCGACGCCCGTGGAGATGTCGGTGCGGCCGGTGCCGTCGAGGTTGATCTCGACCAGGACCGAGGTCTCCTTGGTGGTGCGCTCGATGCGTCCGATACGGGACATACGGGGTTACAGCTCCTTGATCACAAGTCGGACGGCGTCCAGGAAGGCGTCGTTCTCGGCGGGCGTGCCGGCGGTGACGCGCAGCCACCCGGGGACGCCGTTGTCCCGGACGAGGACGCCGTGGTCGAGGATGGCCTGCCAGACGGCGTGGGTGTCGGCGAAGCGGCCGAACTGGACGAAGTTGGCGTCCGAGTCGGTCACCTCCAGGCCCAGCCCGCGCAGCGCGTCGACCAGCCGGTCGCGTTCGGCCTTGAGCCGGCCGACGTAGCCGAGCAGGGTGTCGGTGTGCTCCAGGCAGGCCAGCGCGGTGGCCTGGGTGACGGCCGACAGGTGGTACGGCAGCCGGACCAGCTGCACCGCGTCGACGACGGCCGGATCGGCGGCCAGGTAGCCCAGGCGCAGGCCGGCCGCGCCGAAGGCCTTGGACATCGTGCGGGTGACCACCAGGTGGGGGCGGCCCTCGATCAGGGAGAGCAGCGACTCGCGGTGCGAGAACTCGACGTACGCCTCGTCCACGACCACCAGGCTGGGCTTCGCGGCCTGCGCGGCCTCGTACAGCGCCAGCACGGTGTCGGCGGCGACGGCCGTGCCGGTCGGGTTGTTGGGCGAGCAGACGAAGACCACGTCGGGGCGGTGCTCGGCGATGGCCGCGCGGGCCGCGTCGAGGTCGACGGTGAAGTCCGCGTTGCGCGGGCCGGAGATCCAGCCGGTGCCGGTGCCCCGGGAGATCAGCGCGTGCATGGAGTACGAGGGCTCGAAGCCGAGCGCGGTGCGGCCGGGGCCGCCGAAGGTCTGCAGCAGCTGCTGGAGCACCTCGTTGGAGCCGTTGGCCGCCCAGACGTTCGCCCGGCCCACCGGGTGCCCGGTGGTCCGGGTCAGGTAGCCGGCCAGGCCCTCGCGCAGCTCGACGGCGTCCCGGTCGGGGTAGCGGTTGAGGCTGCGGGCCGCCTCGGCGACGCGCTCGGCGATCCGGGCGACCAGCTCCTCGGGCAGCGGGTAGGGGTTCTCGTTGGTGTTGAGCTGGACGGGCACGTCCAGCTGCGGCGCTCCGTACGGGGACTGGCCGCGCAGCTCGTCCCGGATGGGCAGGTCGTCGATCTTCGTCACGTGCCGGGAACCGTCCAGTCGAATCGGGCCTTGATCGCGTCGCCGTGGCCGGGCAGGTCCTCGGCGTCCGCCAGGTTGACCACGTGCGCGGCGATGCCGGCCAGCGCCTCGCGGTCGTACTCGACGACCTGCACGCCGCGCAGGAAGGTCTGCACGGACAGGCCGGAGGAGTGGCAGGCGCAGCCGCCGGTCGGCAGCACGTGGTTGGAGCCCGCCGCGTAGTCGCCCAGCGAGACCGGGGTGAAGCGGCCGATGAAGATCGCGCCCGCGTTGCGGACCCGGGCGGCGACCGCGTGGGCGTCCCGGGTCTGGATCTCCAGGTGCTCGGCGGCGTACGCGTCGACCACGGCCAGGCCCTGGTCGAGGCCGTCGACCAGGATGATGCCGGACTGCCGGCCGCCCAGCGCCTCGGCCACCCGCTCGGTGTGCTTCGTCCGGGCGACCTGGACCTTCAGCTCGGCCTCCACCGCGTCCGCCAGCTCCGCCGAGTCGGTGACCAGCACCGAGCCGGAGGTTGGGCCGTGCTCGGCCTGGCTGATCAGGTCGGCGGCGACGTCCACCGGGTCGGCGCTGTCGTCGGCGAGGACGGCGATCTCGGTCGGACCGGCCTCGGAGTCGATGCCGATCCGGCCGGCGAACAACCTCTTGGCGGCGGCGACGTAGATGTTGCCCGGTCCGGTGACCATGTTCACCGGCGCGCACTCCTCGGTGCCGAGGGCGAACATCGCGACCGCCTGGGCACCGCCGACCGCGTACACCTCGGTGACGCCGAGCAGTGCGCAGGCCGCCAGGATGGTCGGGTGCACCCGGCCGCCGAAGGCCTTCTGCGGCGGCGAGGTCACCGCGATGCCGCGGACGCCGGCCTCCTGCGCGGGCACCACGTTCATCACGACGGAGGACGGGTAGACGGCCAGGCCGCCCGGCACGTACAGGCCCACCCGGTCGACCGGCACCCAGCGCTGGCTGACCGTGCCGCCGGGCACCACCTGCGTGGTGTGCCCCTCGCGGCGCTGGTCGGCGTGGACGATGCGGGCGCGGCGGATCGACTCCTCCAGCGCGGCGCGCACCTTCGGGTCCAGCGTCTCCAGGGCCTCGGCCAGCTGCCCGGCCGGCACCCGGGTCGACTCCAGCCGCACCCCGTCGAAGCGCTCGGTGATCTCGATCAGCGCCTCGACCCCGCGATGGCGTACGTCCTCGGCGATCGGCCGCACCTTCTCCAGGGCGGCTTCCACGTCGAACTCGGCACGGGGCAGGACGTCGCGCGGGTCCGTGTCGGAGCCGCGCAGGTCGATTCGAGAGATCACGCCACCCAGTGTAAGGAGTGGCCGGAACGGGCGGCCCCGCATTTCAGTCCGTGATACGAAGGGCGAGACGATCACGGGGCGGGACGGGGGACTCGGGGATGGCAGTGGTGGCACAGGCGCCGGACGGCTGGACGGCGGCCGAACGCGGGCTCTGGGAGGCGTTCCGGCACGGCCGGGTGCTCGACCTGCGGGCGAGCGCCACCGGCCCGGAGTCGGCGGACAGCAATGCCGGCCGGCTGTACGGCGGCGAGGACGACCCGTTCGGCGCAGCGGACTGGGGCCCGGAGCGCACCGTCCGCGCCGAGGTGATCGCCCGGCTGCTGCTCGACGGGCCGGACGCCGTCCCGGGCCGGGTCGCCTCGCTCAAGCTGACCGGCGCGCTGGTCACCGGGCCGCTGCGGCTGGCCGGCGGCCGGATCGACGTCTACGTGGAGCTGCACGGCTGCCGCTTCGACGAGAAGGTCCTGATGTCCGAGGCGCAGGCGAGCACCGTGCGCTTCGTCACCTGCCTGGTCCCCCGGATCGAGGCGTCCCGGCTGGCCACCGAGGGCGACCTGCACCTCGCGCGCTGCCGGATACCCGGCGGCATCCGGCTCACCGACGCCCGGATCGGCACCGACCTGCTGCTCAACCAGGCCGTCATCGGCGGCGACCGGTTCGGGCGCTCGCTCTCCGCCGACGGCCTGGCCGTCAACCAGGACTTCGAGGCCGACCGGCTCGACTCCACCGGCGAGATCAGCCTGCGCTCGGCCCGGATCGGCGGCCGGCTCTCGCTGCGCGGCGCCCAGCTGCGCGGCGTCCCGGAGAACCGGCTCTGCCTGAACGCGCCGCGGGTGGTCGTGGGCCACACCCTGTACCTGAGCGCCTCGGCGGACGGCGGCTGGTTCGGCTCGGGCTCCTACTACGGCTCCAACTACGGCCAGGTCGCCCCGCCCGGCACCACGAGCACCCCGTTCCGCGCGTACGGGCAGGTGCGGCTCTCCGACGGGCGGTTCGACAACGCCTGCCTGATCACCGGCGCCGAGTTCCACCTGGAGGCGGGCGAGGAGCTCTCGCTGCGCCGCATCCAGACCCCCGAACTGCGCTTCACCTGCCCCACCCCGCCGACCGGCACCATGTCGCTCTCCCGCGCCCGGGTCGGCAACCTGGTCGACGCCCCCGACAGCTGGCCGCGCGGCAAGCACCTCGGCCTCACCGGCTTCACCTACGAGAACCTGCGCCCGGCCGCCCCGTTCTCGATACGCCAGCGGATCGCCTGGCTGGAGGGCTCCTCGGTGGACTTCCAGCCCGAGTCGTACGAGCAGCTGGCCGCCGCGCTGCGCCGGGACGGCGCCGACGACGACGCCCGCGAGGTGCAGTACGCCAAACAGCGCCGCCGCCACCAGTCGCTGCCGCTGCCCGCCCGGCTCTGGGGCCGCGTCCAGGACCTCGCGGTCGGCTACGGCTTCCGCCCCGGCCGCGCCGCGCTCTGGCTGCTGCTCGCCTGGGCGCTCGGCAGCCTGTACTTCGCCGAGCACCCGCCGGCCCCGCTGAAGGCGGACGAGAAGCCGCACTGGAACCCGGTCATCTACGCGCTCGGCCAGCTGCTGCCGGTCGTCGACCTCGGCCAGCGCGGCTGGAACCCGGGCGGAACCTCCCAGTGGGTGGCCACCGGGCTGGTCCTGGTCGGGTGGATCCTCGCCACCACCGTCGCGGCCGGCGCCACCCGGCTGCTGCAGCGCAACTGACTCCGCCCCACCGGAGCACCCCCCGACGGGACTACGCTGTGCGCCGTGACCGAACGGCTGCCGCTCTTCCCGTTGAACACCGTGCTCTACCCGGGCCTGGTGATGCCCCTGAACGTCTTCGAGGAGCGCTACCGCCGGCTGGTCGCCGACCTCCTCGAACTCCCCGAGGACCAGCCCCGCCGGTTCGGGGTGCTCGCCATCCGGGACGGCCGCGAGGTCGCCCCGGTCCGCCCGGCGGACGGCCCGGCCGGCCCGCTGGACGGCCTCGGCACCAGCACCGGCGACCCGCTGGAGGCGCTCTTCCACATCGGCTGTGTGGCCGACGTCTCCTCCGTCCAGCCGCAGCCCGACGGCCGGTACGAACTGCTGGCCACCGGCACCACCCGGTTCGCGCTGCGCTCGGTGGACACCTCCGGGCCGTACCTCACCGGTGAGATCGAGCCGATCGAGGAGCGGCCCGGCGAGGGCTCCGGCGCGCTGGCCTCGGTGGTCGAGCGGGCCTTCCGGACGTACCAGAAGCGGCTCGCCGGGGCCCGCGAGGCGACCACCGTGGGCCGCCAGGAACTGCCCGACGACCCGCAGGTGCTCTCCTACCTGGTGGCCGCCGCCTCGGTCTTCGAGACGCCGGTCAAGCAGCAGCTGCTGGCCTGCCCCGACACCGCGCAGCGGCTCACCACCGAGCTGGAGCTGCTGCGCCGGGAGACCGCCGTGCTGTCCTGGCTGCCGTCGCTGCCGGCCGCAGACCTCACCCGCCAGTCCTTCAGCCCCAACTGACCCCGGCCGGGCGGCCCGGTCCCCCGGAGCCGCCCGGCCACCGACCCCAGGAGCCGCCGCCGATGGCGAAGAAGAGCAAGAAGGGCGGCCAGGGCACTCCCGCCACGGTCGCCTTGGAGAGCGCCGCCGTCCCGTTCACCGTCCACGCGTACGAGCACGACCCGGCCGCCGCCTCCTACGGCGGCGAGGCCGCCGAGGCCCTGGACGTCACCGCCGACCGGGTCTTCAAGACGCTGGTCGCCGACGTCGACGGGGTCCTCACCGTAGGCGTCGTCCCGGTCGCCGGGCAGCTGGACCTCAAGGCGCTGGCCGCCGCGGTCGGCGGCAAGCGGGCGGCGATGGCCGACCCGGCGGCGGCCGAGCGCAGCAGCGGCTACGTCCGCGGCGGCATCTCGCCGCTCGGCCAGCGCCGCCCGCTGCGCACCGTGGTGGACGACAGCGCGCTCGCCCACCCGACCGTCTACGTCTCGGCGGGCCGCCGCGGCCTGGAGGTCGAACTCGCCCCGGCCGACCTGGTCGCCCTCACCGGCGCCCGGACCGCCGCGATCGGCCGCTAGCTAGGGCATGCCCCGAGGCGTGTCGGGGTGCCGGTCCTGCGGGGCGGCCTCGTGCGGCTGCGGCGCCGGGTGCACGGGCTTGCGGTCGGGGGCGGCGTCGTGCGGCTGCGGCGCCGCGGGCGGCAGGCCGGTCCCGGGAGCAGGCTCGGGGGCCGCCTGGCCCGGGTAGGGGCCCGCCCAGTACGGCGGCGGGTCCTCCTCGCGCTTGCCGAACGCCGCCGACAGGGCCAGCAGCACCACCATCGCCGCCATCGGCCAGGCCAGCAGCGCCCCCTGCGCGCCGAGTTCGAGGTCGGCCTCGAAGCGCCCGCCGTCCCCGGCCCTGGCGGCCTGGGCCAGCAGGTCGGCGTCCGGGCCGAGCCGCACGCCGAGCCACCGGGCGCCCAGCGAGCCGAGCAGGCCGCCGACGGCCAGCCCCACCGCGACCGCGATGCCGCCGCCCCGGCGGCGGGTCACCAGGAACGCCCCGAGCGCCGTCAGCACGCCCGCGCCCAGCCCGAGCAGCGCGAAGACCGCGTCGGCCCCGGCCCGCTGCTCGCCCTCAGGGTCGGCGTACAGCACCCGGTTGCCGTCCACCTGCAGCGGCACCTTCGGGGCCAGCCACGCCCACAGCGCGGCCATCGCCAGGCCCAGCAGCACGCAGGCCACCACGGTGGCCGCCCCGATCTGCAGCTCCGGCGCCGGCGCCCGGCGCTCCTTGCCGGCCGCCGGCTCCGGGCCCAGGTGCAGCGGCGCCGCGAAGGGGTCCCGGTCGGCGGGCGCCCCGGCCGCGGCGTGCCCCTGCGACCCGCCGACGGACGGGGAGGGCTGATCCGGAGGTGTGTTCGGTAGGGTCACCCGGCCATCGTTTCACGTTCGAGCCGGGGCGTGTCCGGTGGGCGGGCCGGTCCGCCGGATCCGCGGGGGGCCGCTCAGCGGGTGGTCGCCCGCCGGTACGCCCAGGTGGCCGCGGTCAGCGACACCACGCCGACGCCCGCGCAGACCGCCAGGTCGCCGAGGACCAGCGGCCAGTCGGGGTCGGGCGCGAAGGTCCGGGCGAAGGCGTCCACGCCGTACGTGGAGGGCAGCAGGTCGCGCAGCCAGATCACCGGCTGCGGCAGGTGGTCCACCGGCAGGACGCCCAGCAGCAGCGCCGCCGACATGCCGAGCTGGCCCAGCATGGTGGCGATCTCCTGCCGGGGCGCGAGCAGCCCGCAGGCCGCGCCGAGCCCGGCGAGCGCGGCCCCGGTCAGCGGCACCACGGCGAACAGCACCCACAGGTGGCCCAGCGGCAGCCCGAACAGCACCGCCCCGGCGGCCGCCGTCACCAGCGCGCCCGGCAGGGTGAACGAGGCGTACGCGGCGGCCGCCCCGAGCACCACCGAGGCGGCCGGCACCGGCAGCGTGGCGTAGTGGTCGAGCCCGCCGGTGGCCCGCAGCCGGCCGAAGTACTGGGCGAGCAGGTTGAGCGCCACGAAGGCCACCACCAACACGCTGGAACCGGCCACCACCGAGTGCGCGGCCGAGGTCTCCCCCGGCTCCACGACCCCGCGCATCATCACCAGGATGCCCAGCGACTGGAAGGTCGCCACGAACAGCAGCGGGATCCGCGCCACCCGGGCCCGGGCCAGCTGCGCCCGGTAGACGGCCGCCAGGGCGGGCAGCAGCCGGGCGGCGGGCGCCAGCGGGGCGGGGCCGCCGGCCGACGGCGTCCCGGCCGTCCTGGGCCGTACGGAGAGCAACGTCACCGGGCACCCCCGGCCGGCGCCGCAGCATGGTCCGGACAGCGTTCTCGCAGGATCACTTCGCCAGTCCTCCGTGGCGGCCGCCCAGCTTGAGGTAGGCGTCCTCAAGGCTCGGGGTGGCCAGGGTGAAGTCGTCGAGGGCCGCGAAGGCCGGGCCGGCGGTGACGGCGGCGACCAGTTCGCGGGCCTGCTCGGGGCTGGTGCGCACGGTCCAGCGGCGGCCGCTGCGCTCGGCCCGCTCGGCCAGCGCGGCGACGGCGGGCACCTCGACCGGCGCCTCGGTGCGCCAGACCAGGTCGAGCCGGACGTCGCCGTCGACCAGCGCCTTGAGGCCGCCTGGCGTGTCGCAGGCGATCACCCGGCCGTCGTCCACCACCGCGACCCGGTCGAGCACGGTCTCCGCCTCGATGACGTTGTGGGTGACCAGCAGCACGGTGGTGCCGAGGTCGCGCCGGCGCCGGTCGACGGCGGACCAGACGGCCCGGCGGGCGATCGGGTCCATGCCGGTGGTCGGCTCGTCCAGGACGAGCAGCGGCCGCTCCCCCACCAGGGCGGCGGCGACGCAGGCGAGCCGGCGCTGGCCTCCGGAGAGCTTGGCGAGCGGGCGGTGGGCGAGCGCGCCGAGGTCGAGTTCGGTGAGCACGTCGGCGGCCTCGGCGCGGGCCCGGGCGCGGCTGAGGCCGCGCAGCCGTCCGGTGGTCTCGGCGGCGAGCGCGACGGTCAGCTCGTCCAGCGCGGTGGACTCCTGGCCGAGGTAGCCGAGCAGCCGGGCGGCCCGTTCGGGGTGGCGGACGATGTCGTGGCCAAGCAGGTCGATGCTGCCGGAGTCGGGCCGCAGCAGGCCGGTGAGCTGGCGGACCAGGGTGGACTTGCCCGCGCCGTTGGGTCCGAGCAGGCCGAAGACCTCGCCCTGCCGGACGGTCAGGGTGATGCCGTCGTTGGCCCTGGTCTCGGTGGCGGCGGCGCCGCGCCCGGAGCGGTACGTCTTGACCAGGTCGCGTACGGCACAGCACGGCGAGGTGTCCTGGGGTGCCCGCCCTGCGGTCTCGCTCACGTCCGAAGACTCTACGCGGTGGAACGGCGGAACCGGACAAGGGGGCCCGTTCCCCCGCGGCCGCGGCCGGTCAGTCGTCCACGACCAGGTCGCCGCCGGGCACCCGGGTGGCCAGTTCCTTCCAGAAGCCCGCCCGGATGGCGTAGCGGTCGTGCTCGTCGATCTGGTCGTCCTTGTGCGCGAGCAGGCCGAAGCGGGCGGCGTAGCGGAGGAGTTCGCCGTCGACCCGGTGCGGGATGCGCGGGTAGTCGGGCCAGAGGGCGGTGAGCCGTTCGGGGTCGCCGAGCCGTTCGCTCCAGCGGCGGGCGAACACCTGGCCGACCTCGTGGGCGTCGCCGCCGATGCTGGTGATGTCCTCCTCACGGTCGGCCCAGCGCTGCTCGGCGGTGGTGAGCTGGGCGAGGGTGGGCAGGGCGTCGCCGGCGGTGGCGGTCTCGGGCGCGGGCCGGTCGACCCAGCCCCGGTCGGAGGACCAGCGCAGGACCGGTCCGCCGTTGGCGGAGGCGGCGGGCTGCAGGGCGGCGGTGCGGCCGGCGAGGTCCTTGGGGGTGGGGACGACCTTGAGCGCGGTGGCCGGCGCCGGGCGGACGGCAGGGCCCGGCACGGTGGCGACGACGGGGGCGGGCGCGCCGGCCGCCGGCCGGACGGCGGGGGCCGCGGCGGGCTGGGCGGGCGGGGCGGCGAGGAGCTTGGCGATCTCGTGGCGCGGGCCGGGGGCGGGGAAGGCGGTGGGGGCCTCGCGCAGGCTGAAGGAGCCCTCGATCCACTCCCGGTCGAGCACCCGGCGCTCGTCGGCCTCGCCGACGAGGTCCTCGGACTGGTTGAAGTCGCCGTCGGCGGCCTGCAGCGCCCAGAGATGGACGACCACGCCGTGCTCCTTGGCGGACATCATGCCGGGCAGCAGGTCGCCGTCGCCGGTGATCAGCACGACGTCGGCGCAGGCCCGGTTGCGGGCGAGTTCGGAGAGTTCGGCGTGCATGGCCGCGTCGACGCCCTTCTGCACCCAGCGGCCCTCGGCCCGGGTGAGCGCGCCGAGCCGGACGGTCACCCGCGGCAGCACCCGCAGCCTCCGGTGCTCGGGCATCGGGCGGCGGTCGGGGGCGGCGTCGAACCAGTAGATGCGCAGCAGCGGCAGACCGGTCTCGGCCTCGGCGCGTTCGCGCAGGGCGGTGATCAGCGCGGTGTGGTCGACGGTCACCCGGGAGCGGGACGGGTCGCCGGCGAGCAGGCTGGCGGCGGCGCCCAGCAGATATCCGGCGTCCACGAGTACGACACAGCGGTCCACGTCCGCACCTCTTCTCCGCTCGCCCCCGGGTACGGCGCCGCCGGTCGGCGGTGCCGGGTGGGCGGTCCGCCCGGAGCGCCCGGGCGGGGGCGTGGGGGTGCCGTCCGCCCGATCGTTGGGTCACCTTTACCCCTGGTTCGCCCGGCGAACCTCGGCGGATGCCGCGGTCCGGGCACGGCCCGGGAACGGCGCGGGCCCGCCTGCCGCGGGTGTGCGGCGGGCGGGCCCGGACGGGGGTGCGGGGTCAGCCGCGCAGTTCGGCGGCGACCAGTTCGGCGAGCTGGACCGCGTTGAGGGCGGCGCCCTTGCGCAGGTTGTCGTTGGAGACGAACAGCGAGAGGCCGTGCTCGACGGTCTCGTCGGCCCGGATGCGGCCCACGAAGCTCGGGTCGGCGCCGGCCGCCTGGAGCGGGGTGGGGATCTCGCTGAGCTCGACGCCGGGGGCGCCGGTGAGCAGCTCGACCGCGCGCTCGGGGCTGATCGGGCGCTCGAAGCGGGCGTTGATCTGCAGCGAGTGGCCGGAGAAGACGGGGACGCGCACGCAGGTGCCGGCGACCTTGAGCTCGGGGATGCCGAGGATCTTGCGGCTCTCGTGGCGGAGCTTCTGCTCCTCGTCGGTCTCGTTGGAGCCGTCGTCGACGACGGAGCCGGCCAGCGGCACCACGTTGAAGGCGATCGGCCGCTGGTAGACCTTGGGCTCGGGGAACTCGATCGCGGAGCCGCTGTGGGCGAGCGCGGAGGCGCCGTCCACGACCTTGGCGGCCTGGTCCTGCAGCTCGGCCACGCCGGCCACGCCGCTGCCGGAGACGGCCTGGTAGGTGGCGACGACGAGGGCGGCGAGGCCGGCCTCCTCGTGCAGCGGGCGCAGCACCGGCATGGCGGCCATGGTGGTGCAGTTCGGGTTGGCGATGATGCCCTTGGGGCGGTCGGCGATCGCCTCGGGGTTGACCTCGGAGACGACCAGCGGGACCTCGGGGTCGCGGCGCCAGGCGGAGGAGTTGTCGATCACGACGGCGCCGGCCGCGGCGGCCTTGGGGGCGAGGGCCTTGGAGGTGGCGCCACCGGCGGAGAAGATCACGATGTCCAGGCCGGCGTAGTCGGCCGTGGCCGCGTCCTCGACGGTGACCTCGGTGCCCTGCCACGGCAGCGTGCGTCCGGCCGAGCGGGCCGAGGCGAACAGCCGCAGCTGCTCGACGGGGAAGTTGCGCTCGGCCAGGATCTCGCGGACGACGCCGCCGACCTGGCCGGTGGCACCGACAATGCCGATCTTCATTCCGACTACTCCTCTTCGATGTTGCTGTTCACAGCCGCACGCTGCCCATCATGCCTTGTCACGGCGTTGAGGCGACCTGGTATTCCACGGTGTGGGCACCTCGTGGACCGCTCTACTGGTCCAGACCTGTTGTGAGGGCCAGCGCGGCGGCGACCTCCGGGGCGCCGGCCGGCAGCAGCGGCAGCCGGACGTCCGGCGTGGGGATGCGGCCCAGGGCGTGCAGGACGCCCTTGGTGACCGCCGGGTTGGGCGCGGCGAAGGCGGCGCCCGCGAGCGCGGTGAGCCGGTGGCCGAGGGCCCGGGCGCGGGGCGCGTCGCCGGCCTCCCAGGCGGCGGCGAGCTCGGCGAAGCGGGCGGTGGCGAGGTGGGCGGAGGCGAGGATGCCGCCGGGCGCGCCGAGCGCCATCATCCCCGACAGGAAGGCGTCCTCCCCGGCGAGCACGGCGAAGTCGGCGGGCGCCTGCGCGAGCAGTTCGACGGCCGTGGTGTCGAGCCCGCCGGTGGCGTACTTGACGCCCACCACGCCCGGCACGGCGGCCAGTTCGAGCAGCGCGGCGGTGGAGAGCGGCTGCCCGGTGCGGTACGGAATGTGGTAGACGACCAGCGGCAGCGGGCTCTCCTCGGCGAGCCGGCGGAAGTGCGCCACGGTGCCGGCCTCGCCGGGCCGGACGAACGACGGCACCGTCACCAGGGCGGCGGCGGCCTGCGGCACCCGGGCGCCCAGCGCGGCGAGGGCCGCGGCGGTGTCGCGGGTGCCACCGGCGCCGGCGCCGACGATCAGCCGGGCGCTGTGCTCGGCGCAGGCCGCGACGCAGACGTCGACGACGGTCCGCTTCTCGGCCTCGTCGAGGACGGCCGGTTCGCCGGTGGTGCCGAGGGCGACGAGGCCGGCGGCGCCGGCGGCGAGCACCTCGTGCGCGAGCTTCTCCAACGCGTCCGCGGCGAGCGAGCCGTCGGCGGCGAACGGCGTGACCAGCGGGACGAAGATCCCCTTCAGTTCCATGGCCACGATCCTGCGGCCCCGTTTGCCACAGGTCCAGTTACTGTTTCCGACGCTTCTCGTAAGCTGGGCCGATGCTCGATGTCCGACGCCTGCGCCTGCTGCGCGAACTGGCCCACCTGGGCACCATCGCCGCCGTCGCCGAGGCGCTGTCCTTCAGCCCTTCGGCGGTCTCCCAGCAGCTCTCCGTGCTGGAGAAGGAGGCCGGGGTGCCGCTGCTGGAGCGCACCGGCCGCCGGGTCGCTCTGACCCCCGCCGGACAGAACCTGGTCCGCCACGCCGAGGCGGTGCTGGAGCGCCTGGAGCAGGCCGGGGCCGAACTGGCCCATGCCCGAAGGGGGTTGGCGGGCCCGCTGCGGATCGGCACCTACCCGTCGGCGGCCCGCTCGATCATCCCCGCGGCGCTATCCGAACTCGCGGGCTGGCAGCCGGGGTTGGAGCCGATGGTGACGGAGGTCGACCCGGCCGGGGTGGCGGCGGCGCTGCGGGCCGGGGAGCTGGACGTGGCGCTGGTGCACGAGTACGACCTGGTGCCGGCCGAGCCCGAGCCCGGACTCGCGGTGACCAGGCCGGTGTTCACCGAGCCGATGTACCTGGCGGCGCGGGCCGCCGGCACGGTCGCCGAGCAGCGCGGCGAGCCGTGGATCATGGCGCCGCCGGGCACCCTCTGTCACACGATGGCGGTACGGGCCTGCGAGAGCGCCGGCTTCACCCCGCGGATCCGGCACCAGATCGACGACTTCGCCACCGTGCTGGCCCTGGTGGCGGTCGGTCAGGGGGTGGCCCTGGTGCCACACCTGGGCACCGACCGGCCGCCGCCGGGCGTGGTGCTCACCCGGCTGCCGATGTACCGGCGCACCCGGGCCGCCTTCCGGGCGGGGGCCGGCTCGCACCCGGCGATCTCGGCCTTCGTGTCGGCCCTGCACTCGGCGGTGCCGCCGGGCCTCGGCGGCGGGGTCTGAGGCGGCTCGGTCCGAGGCGCCGGTCCTGAGGCGGCAGGGTGGGGGCCGAGGCGGCGGGGTCTGAGGCGGCGGGGTCCGGGCCGGGACCCCGCCGCCGCGGGGGTCAGCCCGCGAGGCAGCTCGGTCCGAGCAACTGCTTGAGGTCGCCGAACAGCGCCGGGTCGGACTTCACCCGGTGCCGGTCGAGGCGGAGCACGGTGGTGCGGCGGTTGCCCTCCAGGCGCAGCCGCACCTCGGTGGTGCCCCGGTGGCTGCTCAGCACCTCGCCGAGCCGGGCGACCAGCGGCGGGGTGACCCGCCCGCTGGGGATGTTGATGACGATCGGCGCCTCGGCGTGCGCGTTGGAGAGGTCCGGGACGGACAGCTCCATGCCCATCAGCCGCGGCACGTCCTCCCGCTTGTCGAGCTTGCCGCGGACGAACACCACGGCGTCCTCGACGAGTTGGGAGGAGACCAGCTGGTAGCTGGCGGGGAAGAACATGCAGTCGATGGAGCCGGCGAGGTCCTCGACGGTGGCGATCGCCCAGGCGTTGCCCTGCTTGGTCATCTTGCGCTGGAGGCCCGAGATGATGCCGCCGATGGTGACGATGGTGCCGTCGGGACGTTCGGCGAGGTCGGCGACCGCGCAGTCCGCCTTGTCGGCGAGGACGTGCTCGATGCCGTGCAGCGGGTGCGAGGAGACGTACAGGCCGAGCATCTCGCGCTCCTGGGTGAGCAGGAAGGACTTCTCCCACTCCTCCTCGGAGAAGACCACGTCCAGCCCGAAGCTCGGCTCGTCGCCGACCGAGTCGCCGCCGAACAGGTCGAACTGGCCCTCGGCCTCCTTGCGCTTGACCCCGACCACGTTGTCGATCATCGGCTCGAACTGGGCGGTGAGGCCCTTGCGGGTGTGCCCGAGCGAGTCGAAGGAGCCGGCCTTGATGAGGGATTCGACGGTCCGCTTGTTGCAGACCACCGACTCCACCTTGTCCAGGAAGTCCGGGAAGGAGCTGAACTTCCCCTTGGCCTTGCGGGTGCGGATCATCGACTCGACGACCGGGCCGCCGACGTTGCGGATGGCGGTGAGGCCGAAGCGGACGGTGTCGTCGCCGTGCGGGGTGAAGTCCGCGTCCGACTCGTTGACGTCCGGCGGCAGGACGTTGATGCCCATCTTGCGGGCCTCGTTGAGGTAGACCGCCGACTTGTCCTTGTCGTCCTTGACCGAGGTCAGCAGGCCGGACATGTACTCGGCCGGGTAGTTGGCCTTGAGGTAGGCCGTCCAGTACGAGACCAGCCCGTACCCGGCGGTGTGCGCCTTGTTGAACGCGTAGCCGGAGAACGGCACCAGGACGTCCCAGACCGCCTGGATCGCGGCGTCGGAGTAGCCGTGCTCGCGGCAGCCCTTCCGGAAGGGGACGAACTCCGCCTCCAGGATCTCCTTCTTCTTCTTGCCCATCGCGCGGCGCAGCAGGTCGGCCTGGCCGAGCGAGTAGCCGGCCAGGATCTGCGCGGCCTTCTGCACCTGCTCCTGGTAGACGATCAGGCCGTAGGTCGGCTTGAGGATCTCCTCCAGGGGCTTCTCCAGCTCCGGGTGGATCGGGGTGATCTCCTGCTGGCCGTTCTTGCGCAGCGCGTAGTTGGTGTGCGAGTTGACGCCCATCGGGCCCGGTCGGTACAGCGCGAGGACGGCGGAGATGTCCTCGAAGTTGTCGGGCTTCATCAGGCGCAGCAGCGAGCGCATCGGCCCGCCGTCGAGCTGGAAGACGCCGAGCGTGTCGCCGCGGGCCAGCAGTTCGTAGGTGGGCTTGTCGTCGAGGGGCAGGTCAAGAAGGTTGATCTTGACGCCCTTGTTCTTCTCGATCGCCTTGACGGCGTCGTCCATGATCGTCAGGTTGCGCAGGCCGAGGAAGTCCATCTTGAGAAGGCCGAGGCCCTCGCAGGTGGGGTAGTCGAACTGCGTGATGGTGACGCCGTCGGTGTGCCGGGTCCAGACCGGGATGTGGTCGGTCAGCGGTTCGGCGGACATGATGACGCCGGCCGCGTGCACGCCGGGCTGGCGGATCAGGCCCTCGATGCCGCGCGCGGTGTCGATCACCTTGCGGACGTCCGGGTCGGTCTCGTACAGCCCGCGGATCTCGCCGGCCTCGCTGTAGCGCGGGTGGCTGGAGTCGGTGATGCCGGACAGCGGGATGCCCTTGCCCATGACGTCCGGCGGCATCGCCTTGGTGATCCGGTCGCCCATCGCGTACGGGTAGCCGAGGACCCGCGAGGAGTCCTTGATGGCGGCCTTCGCCTTGATGGTGCCGTAGGTGACGATCATGGCGACCTTGTCGGAGCCCCACTTCTCCGTCACGTAGCGGATCACGTCGCCGCGCCGGCGCTCGTCGAAGTCGATGTCGACGTCGGGCATGGAGATGCGCTCGGGGTTGAGGAAGCGCTCGAAGATCAGCCCGTGCGGGATCGGGTCGAGGTCGGTGATGCCCATCGCGTACGCGACCAGCGAGCCGGCCGCCGAGCCTCGGCCGGGGCCCACCGCGATGCCCTGGCCCTTGGCCCACATGATGAAGTCGGCGACCACGAGGAAGTACGCCGGGAACCCCATCTGGATGATGGTGTCCATCTCGTACTCGGCGAGCTTCTTGTGCTCGTCGTCGTAGCCGTTCGGGAAGCGCCAGTCCATGCCCTCCCAGACCTTGGACTTGAAGAAGTCCGACTCGGACTCGAAGCCCTCCGGGATCGGGAAGCGCGGCATCAGGTTGCGGAACTCGAACATGCCCTCGGTGTCGACCCGGGAGGCGACCAGCAGCTGGCTGTTGCGGCAGCCCTCCTGCCAGGCGTCCGAGGAGTCCAGCGCGTACATCTCGGCGGCGGACTTGATGTAGTAGCCGGTGCCGTCGAAGCGGAAGCGGTCCGGGTCGGAGAGGTTCTTGCCGGTCTGCACGCAGAGCAGCAGGTCGTGCGCGCCGGCGTCGGCCTCGGTCGTGTAGTGCGAGTCGTTGGTGACCACCGGCGGGATGTTCAGCTTCCTGCTGATCTCCAGCAGCCCGTCGCGGACCCGCTTCTCGATGTCGAGGCCGTGGTCCATCAGCTCCAGGAAGTAGTTCTCCTTGCCGAAGATGTCCTGGTAGTCGGCGGCGGACTTCAGCGCCTCGTCGAAGTGGCCCAGCCGCAGCCGGGTCTGCACCTCGCCGGACGGGCAGCCGGTGGTGGCCATCAGGCCGCCGGACAGGTCGGCGATCAGCTCCTTGTCCATCCGGGGCCACTTCACGAGCCAGCCCTCGGAGTACGAGCGCGAGGTCAGCTTGAAGAGGTTGTGCAGGCCCTCCTTGTTCCGGGCCCAGATGGTCTTGTGGGTGTACGCGCCGGACGCCGAGACGTCGTCCTTCTTCTGGTGCGGCTGGCCCCACAGGATGCGCTTGGTGTTGGAGCGCGACTCGGGCGCGACGTACGCCTCGATCCCGATCACCGGGGTGAGCCCGGCGCCGGTGGCCTGCTTGTGGAACTCCGCGGCGCCGTACATGTTGCCGTGGTCGGTCATCGCGACGTGGGTCTGCCCCAGCCGCTCGACCTCCTTGAACATCTGCTTCAGCCGGGCGGCACCGTCCAGCATCGAGTACTCGGTGTGGACGTGCAGATGCGCGAACGGCTGGTCGCTCAAGGCGGGGCCTCCGGAGGCTTGTGCTGTCTGGCTGGCCGGCGAACGCGCAGGTCACGGGAGAGGGTGCAAACAATTGAGGTCCGAGCCACTGCCAGGGCCCGGACCAGCTCTCACGCGTTCACCCTCCTACTCTAGCCTCCGGAAACCACCGTCTCCGTCCCGAGGGAACCCGACACATGGCCGACCAGCAGCTGACCGCCGCCCTCCGCGAGCCCGAGCGCGCCGAGACGATCCTCCGGGTCTTCGAGGAGTCCTTCGGCACCCTGCTGGCCCGGGATCCGGCCGCCTTCCGGGTGAAGTTCCGGAAGATGGCCGCCTCCGCCTTCGCCTTCTACCGGGGCACCGCCGGCCTCTACTACGCCGACCTCACCACCGCCCCCTACGACGGGTACGGCGCCACCCACCTGGACGAGCGCACCAGCCGGGTCTGGATCCACGGCGACCTGCACGCCGAGAACTTCGGCACCTACCTCAACGCCGAGGGCCGGCTGGTCTTCAACGTCAACGACTTCGACGAGGCCTACGTCGGCGCCTTCACCTGGGACGTCCAGCGGCTCGCCGCCTCGCTCGCCCTGATCGGCTACGCCAAGGCGCTCTCCGACGACACCATCACCGAGCTGGTCACCGTCTTCGCCGCCGCCTACCGCCGCGAGATCGCCCACCTCGCCCACGGGGGCCGCGCCGCCGCCTTCACCCTCGACACCGCGCAGGGCCCGATCCTCGACACCCTGCGCCGGGCCCGTCTGCAGACCCGGGTCGCCCTGCTGGAGGCCGACACCGTGGTCGACGGCTACGAGCGCCGCTTCCGCACCGGCGGCGGGGCCGTCGAGCTGGACGAGCCCACCAAGGCCGAGGTGCTCACCGCCTTCCAGGACTACCTCTCCACCCTGCCGCCCGCCTCCCGCACCCGCCCCGACTCGCTGCGGGTCAAGGACGTCGTCGGCCGCCGCGGGATCGGCATCGGCAGCGCCGGGCTGCCCTCGTACAACCTGCTGCTGGAGGGCCACACCGACGCGCTGGAGAACGACGTCGTCATCTACATGAAGCAGGGCCAGACCCCGGCCGTCTCCCGGCACGTCACCGACCCCGCCATCGCCGGCTACTTCCAGCACGAGGGCCACCGCACGGTCATCTCCCAGCGCGCCCTCCAGGACCACAGCGACCCGTGGCTCGGCCACACCACGCTGCACGGCCGCGGCCAGCTCGTCGCCGAGGTCTCCCCGTACGCCACCGACCTCGACTGGACCGACCTCAACGAGCCCGCCGACCTGCGCTCGGTGATCGACCACCTCGGCCGCGCCACCGCCGTCATGCACGCCGCCGCCGACGAGTCCTCCAGCGGCCACAGCCTGGTGCCGTTCTCCACCGAGCACGCCATCGACGAGGCGATCGCCCGCGACGAGGCGGGCTTCACCCGGACGCTGGTCGACTTCGCGCACGCCTACGGGGCCCGTGCCCGGCAGGACCACCAGATCTTCGTGGACCTCTTCCGCAACGGGCGCATCCCCGGCCTGTGAGCCGGCCCGCCCGCGCACCTCAGCGGGTGGGGGCCGCCGCCGACCGCTCGCCGGCGGCGGCCCGCACCGCGGGGTCCTCCAGCGGGTCGTCCCGCAGGTACGCCAGCCGCTCCCGTACCTCCGGGGTGTCCGGCGCCCGCCGCACGGCCAGCATCCGGGAGGGCGCCTCGCAGTCCCACAGGCACTCGGTGTACACCTCGCCGAGCCCGGCCGGGCCGACGGCCGCCAGCGCCTCCAGGTAGGCCGCCCGCTCGGACGAGTGCGGCGTCCACAGCCAGAACCGGCGCAGCAGCGACACCGCACCCGCCGCCCCGGCCCCGTGGCGCGCCAGCTCGCGGGCCGGCCCGTCCGGCCCGCACCACTCCTGCGCCACCCAGCAGCGCTCCAGCTCCGCGACCAGCCGCCCGACGCCGTCCGGCTCGTCGCCCGGGGTGCCGGCCGGGGTGCCGACCGCATCACGGCGCACCGCGGGCACCGGGTGCACCGGCGTCCGGCGGGAGCGCCGCCCCGCCTCCCCGGCCGGGTGCTCACCGCTCCCGGCGACCCCGTCCAGCGCCCGGCGGGCCTCCTGCGCCGGCCCGTCGCCGCCGAGCGCCAGCAGCCCCAGGACGGCCGCGGCCCGCCGCCGCGGCCCCTCACCGGCCGCCAGCAGCTCCGCCACCGGGCCGAGCGGCAGCGCGAGGTCCCGGAGCAGCCGCGCCAGGTACAGCGCCCGGTGGTCCACCCGCTCGTCCCAGCGCCACTCCCAGCGGATGCAGCCGCACACCAGCTCGGCCGCGGCCGGCTCCTCGGCCGCCATCCGCGCGCCCAGCCCCCGTCCGCGCTGCAGCAGGCCCGGCAGGCTGCCCGCCGGCGCGTGGTCCCACGTCCGCTCCACCATGCCGCCATCCTCCCGCACGGCCCGCACGGCTCTCCCGGCTCCCCCGGCTCCCCCGGCTCCCCCGGCTCCCCCAGTAGGACAGCACCTGGCCGCCTTCGGCACTACCGTCGGCCTTCCGAGATCCCGTCCGCGCGGAGGTGCCCCCCCGATGACCGAGCTGCCACGCCTCACCTGGGCGCAGGTCTGCGCCCGCCGGCTCGCCCGGCACAGGCTGGCCGCCCCCGCCGCGTTCGCCGCACCAGCCGAGGTGGCCGGCGCGATCTGCGGGGCGCACGCCCAGGTGATGTCCGCGGCCGAGCTGTCCCTCGCACTGCGGACGGCGACCGGCACCCGGGAGGACGTCCGCGCGGCGCTCCGGGACGGCAGTCTGGTGAAGACCTTCGGCCCGCGCGGCACCGTGCACCTGCTCCCCGCCGCCGGTCTTGCCCTGTGGACCGGCGCGCTGGGCGCCGTGCCGACCGCCCGCGGGGCGGTGCCCGAGCGGATGCGGATGACCGGGGAGCAGACCGAGCAGGTGATCGCCGCGATCGACGCGGCCCTGACCGCGGCCGGCACCCCGCTGACCGCCGAGGAGCTGGGCGAGCAGGTGGTCGCCGCGACCGGCCCGTGGGCGGGCGACCCGGTGATGCCCGCCTTCCAGGGCATGTGGCCGCGCTGGCGCCAGGCCCTCCCGCTCGCCGCGGCCCGGGGCGCCCTCTGCTTCGGCCCGGACCGGGCCCGCCGGGCCACCTACACCGCCCCGCGGCTGCTGGTCCCGGGCTTCGCCCCCGCCGACCCCGACCCGGCCTGCGCCGCCCTGCTGCGCCGCTACCTGCACGCCTACGGCCCGGCCACCCCCGAGCACGTCGCCCGCTGGCTGGCCGCCCCCGCCGTTTGGGCCCGGCAGCTCTTCGAGCGCTGCGCCGACGACCTCCGGCAGGTCGACCTCGACGGGACCCCGGCCTGGGTGAACGCCGGCGACGAGCTCCCGGAGCCGCCGGCCGGGGGCGGCCCGACCGGGGTCCGCCTGCTGCCCTACTTCGACGCGTACACCGTCGGCTGCCACCCCCGTGAGCTGCTGTTCCCCGGGTCGGCCGCCGACCGGGCGCTCTCCCGCGGCCAGGCCGGCAACTTCCCGGTGCTGCTGGTCGACGGCACGGTGGCCGGGGTCTGGCACCACCGGCGGGCGGGCCGCCGGCTGGAGGTCACCGTGGAGCCGCTGGCCCGCCTGAGCCGGGCCCGGCAGCACGAGCTGGCCGACCAGGCCACCCGGGTCGGCGAAGTGCTGCAGGCCCGGCCGGAGCTGACGATCGGCAGGGTCGCGGTCGGGCCGCACGCCTGAGCCCCTTCCCGCCGTCCGGGGGCGGCCGCCGGACGGCGCGTCAGCCGTCCAGCTCCGCCAGGAACTCCAGCGCCAGCGTCCAGGTCAGCTCGGCCGCCTCCCGGTCGTAGTCGGCGAGGTCCGGGTCGGTGTACACGTGCCCGGCCCCCCGGTAGCGGTGGACCTCGACGTCGGCCCCGGCCTTGCGCATGTTCAGGTACCAGGCGTTCAGCCAGTCCTCGGACTCGAACGGGTCCGGGTCGGCGATGTGCAGCTGGACGGCGATCGAGGTGGCCGCGTCCTCGCGCAGGTCCGAGGTGCCGTGCAGGAGCAGCAGGCCGCGGGCGTGCTCGTCGGCGAGGGCGAGGTTCTGGGCGAGCGCCGCCCCGAGCGAGAGTCCGGCGTAGACCAGCGGGCTGCCGGGGGTGAGCAGCGGGGCCGCCGCGGCGACCGCGCGGCGGAGCAGTTCGTCCGAGCCGAGCTCCTCCTTGTACGCCATGCCCTCCTCGACGTCGTCGAAGGTCCGCCCGTCGAACAGGTCGGGGGTGTGGACGGTGTGGCCGGCCGCGCGCAGCCGGTCGGCGGCGGCGTGCACCCCCGGGCGCAGGCCGTACACGGAGTGGAGGAGGAGGATCTGGGCCACGGGGGTCCCTTCGGAGCGGCGGACGGTCGGTCAACCCCCCATCCTCCCCCACCGGACCGACAACGCCCGCTCGCACCCGTCCGCTCCCCGTCCTGCGCGCCGCCGCAACGCCGCAGGTCGGCCCGGTGGAGGGCGCCCCGGTCCCGATCCCCGCCGGAAGGCGGGGGTAACGCCTCGACGAACAGTCAGTTCAACGTACACAGCACCCCCTTACCGACCGGTAGCCTGTCCGCCGTGACTGATCTTGTCGATGACATGACCGATTCCCCGGCCGCCGTCCCGGCCGGCCCCGCCCGCCGCCAGGTGCTGAAGGCCACCGCGATAGCCGCCGGTGCCGCCGCCCTCCCGCTCACCCTCGCCGGACCGGCCGCCGCCGCTGCCGGATCGGCCCCGCAGTTCCTCCACGGCGTCGCCTCCGGCGACCCGCTGCCCGACGGCATCCTGCTCTGGACCCGGGTGACCCCCACCCCGGAGGCCGTCCCCGGCTCCGGCGCCGGCCCCGACACCGAGGTGCTCTGGCAGCTCGCCACCGACAAGGGCTTCGCCGACGTGGTCGCCTCCGGCACGGTCACCGCGACCGCCGCCACCGACCACACCGTCAAGGCCGACGTCCGCGGCCTGGCCCCGGACACCTCGTACTGGTACCGCTTCACCGCGGGCGCGACCACCTCGCCGGTCGCCCGGACCCGCACCACCCCGGCCACCGACGCCGCCGTCGACCGGCTGCGCTTCGGCGTGGCCTCCTGCGCCAACTGGGAGGCCGGCTGGTTCTCCGCCTACCGCCACCTGGCGGCCCGCGGCGACCTGGACGCCCTGCTCTTCCTGGGCGACTACATCTACGAGTACAAGACCGGCGAGTACTGCGCCCGCGGCTCGGTCGTGCGCCCGCACGCCCCGGCCCACGAGATCACCACCCTCGCCGACTACCGGATCCGGCACGGCCGGTACAAGACGGACGAGGACCTGCAGACCCTGCACGCCCAGCTCCCGGTGATCGCCGTCTGGGACGACCACGAGTTCGCCGACGACGCCTGGTCCGGCGGCGCCGGCAACCACACCCCCGGCACCGAGGGCGACTGGGCCGCCCGGATGGCCGCCGCCAAGCAGGCCTACTTCGAGTGGATGCCGGTCCGCCCGTCGATCGCCGGCACCACCTTCCGCCGCCTGCGCTACGGCAAGCTGGCCGACCTGCACCTGCTCGACCTGCGCTCGTTCCGCTCGCAGCAGGTCAAGACCGGCAACGGGGACGTCGACTCGGCGGACCGCACCCTCACCGGCCGGGCCCAGCTCGACTGGCTGAAGGCCGGACTGTCGGCCTCCGACACCACCTGGAAGCTGATCGGCAACGAGGTGATGATCTCCCCGGTCGCCCTCTTCTCGCTGCCCGGCTACCTGCTGCGCCCGCTGTCCAAGATGCTCGGCCTGCCCGAGGAGGGCCTGGCCGTCAACACCGACCAGTGGGACGGCTACACCAAGGACCGCCGCGAGATCCTCGGCCACCTCAAGTCGCAGGGCATCCGCAACACCGTCTTCCTGACCGGCGACATCCACTCGGCCTGGGCCGCAGAGGTGCCGGAGGAGGCCGCCACCTACCCGCTCTCCGACAGCCTGGCGACCGAGTTCGTGGTCACCTCGGTGACCTCCGACAACATCGACGACATCCTCAAGGTCGCGCCGCAGACGGTGTCGCTGGCCGCCACCGCCGCCCTGCGGACCGCCAACCCGCACATCAAGTGGATCGACCTGGACTCGCACGGCTACGGCGTCCTGGACATCACCCCGGCCCGGACCCAGATGGACTACTACGTCATCTCCGACCGCACCCGAAAGGACGCCACCAGCAAGTGGGCCCGCTCGTACCGGACCAAGTCCGGCACGCAGCAGATCGAGCGGGCCGACGCCCCGGTGAAGTAGGCCCGCGGAGTAGGCCCGGCCCGGCCCGCCGGGCCCGCCCTCAGGACACCACGTCCTTGCGGGCGAACCCCCGGAAGGCCAGCGCCAGCAGCACCACGGCGTAGGAGAAGGACAGCGAGACGCCCTGCAGCATGCCGCCCCACTCGGGCTGCGGCTGCAGGGCGTCCGCCCAGGAGTACTGCCAGTGCGCGGGCAGCCAGGCGCGCAGGTCGCCGAGCGCGGTGACGGCGTCCAGCACCCCGGTGACGATCGAGGCGAACACCGCCCCGCCGACGGCTCCGAGCGGCGCGTCGGTCGCCGTGGAGAGCCAGAACGCCAGCGCCGCGATCACCAGCTGGCTCAGGAAGACGAACGCCACCGCGACCGCCAGCCGGGGCAGCGCCTCGCCGGCCGGCAGGGTCGCCCCGGCCGGCAGCTTGAGGTCGCCCCAGCCGTACGCGACGGTGCCCACCACCAGGCCGACGGCCGGCAGCAGCACGATCGCCGCCGCCGAGAAGGCCAGCCCGACCGCGAACTTGCGGGCCAGCAGCCGGGCCCGGGGCACCGGCGCGGCCAGCAGGTAGCGCAGCGAGGACCAGCTCGCCTCGGAGGCCACGGTGTCCCCGCAGAACAGCGCGACCGGGATCACCAGCAGGAAGCCGGTCCCCATGAAGAGCATGGTGGTGGCGAAGTTCAGCCCGGAGGCGGTGGCCAGCTCGATGAAGCTGGTCCGGCCCTCCCGCCCGGGGCTGCCGCCGATCTGGAACGCCGCCAGGATGAGGAACGGCAGGGCGGCCAGCGCCCCGCCGACCACCAGGGTGCGTCGGCGCTTCAGTTGGCGCACCGCCTCGATCCGCAGCGGCAGCGTCCGCCCGGGCGCGTAGCCCGCGGCGTGGTCGGGCGACAGCACGGCACTCACGCCGGACCTCCGATCAGTGACAGGAACGCGTCCTCCAGCCGGCGGTGCGGCCCGGCCTGCCGGACCGGCACGCCCAGGCGCACCAGTTCGGCGATCAGCCGGTCCGCCGCCAGCCCGTCGAGCCGCACCAGCAGCCCGCCGTCCACGGCCTCCGCCGACCCGACGCCGGGCAGCCCGGCCGCCTTGTCCGCCGCGGCGGCCAGCTCCTCGGCGCCGTACGAGTCGGCCGTGCCGACGAACAGCAGGTCGCCCGCACCGACGATCTCGGCCACCGCGCCGGTGGTGACCAGCCGGCCGCGGTCCATCACCACCAGGTCGGTGCAGCTCTGCTCGACCTCGGAGAGCAGGTGGCTGGAGACGATGACGGTCCGTCCGGCGGCCGCGTACCGGATCATCACCTCGCGCATCTCGCGGATCTGCGGCGGGTCGAGCCCGTTGGTCGGCTCGTCCAGGATCAGCAGGTCCGGCATCCCCAGCATGGCCTGGGCGATCGCCAGCCGCTGGCGCATGCCCTGCGAGTAGGTGCGCACCGCGCGGTCCAGCGCCTCGCCGAGGTCGGCGATCGCGAGCGCCTCGTCCAGGTGCGAGTCCTCCGCGGGGCGGCCGGTGGCCTGCCAGTACAGCTGCAGGTTGGCCCGGCCGGTCAGGTGCGGCAGGAAGCCCGCGCCCTCGACGAAGGCGCCGACCCGGGAGAGCACCGGCGCACCCGCCCGCACCGCGTGCCCGAAGATCCGGATCTCCCCGGCGTCCGGCCGGATCAGGCCCATCAGCATCCGCAGCGTGGTGGTCTTGCCGGCGCCGTTGGGCCCGAGCAGGCCGAGCACCTGCCCGCGCTCCACCCGGAAGCCCAGCTCCCGGACGGCGTACCGGTCGGCGGCGCCCCGGTAGCGCTTGCTCAGCCCGGTGATCTGCAGCGGCACCTCGGCGAGCGCCGGGTCGAAGGCCGGTCCGCGCACCCGCCGCCGGCGGCCGGCCAGCAGCAGGCCGGCCGCCACCGCGAGGCCCAGCAGCGGCAGCAGCCACGTCCGGGCGGGCAGCGGCGCGGCCTCGGTGACCAGGGCGTCCACGGTCGGCAGGGTCACCGGTCCGGCCACCGCCACCGTGTAGTCGGCGGGCTCGGCCGGCGAGGCGTACCCGAGGTCGGTGCTCGCCAGCACCAGGCGCAGCCGGTGCCCGGCCGGGAAGGTGTGGTCGACCGCGGGCAGCGCCACGGTGACGGTCCGCCCCTCGGGGCCGTCCGCGCCGGTCACCCGCAGCGGGGCGACCAGCTGCTGCGGCAGGCTCTGCTTGCCGTCCGGCCCGAGGTCGTAGAGCTTGGCGAAGAGCACCGCGTCCGGCCGGTCGGCGCGGACCCTGACGGCCACCGAGGGCTGCCCGGTGAGGTGCAGCGGGGTGTCCAGCGGCGCGGAGTCGAAGCCCGCGTACTGGCCGGGGAAGTCCATCGAGAGGCCCACGCCGAGCGAGGACGCCTGGCTGAGCGCGCCGCCGATGCCGGGCAGTGCCGAGATGTTGGGCGGGGCCCCGCCGGGCGGGTTGGCGAAGGACTGCTCGGCGCCGGCCAGCTCGACCGTACGGCTGCCGGTGCCGCCGAGCCCGGGGTAGGCGTCGGCGGAGGCGCCGCGCAGCACGGCCTGGAAGCCGGTGGAGTCCAGCCCGCCGGTGCGGGTGACCCGGAACGCCGGTCCGGTGTCGGCGCCGCCGTGCTTCAGGTACCGGTCGAACCAGCCGGTGATCCGGGCGTCGACCCGCTCGCTGGTGTCGGTGCCGCCGTCGTGCCCGCCGGCGAACCAGTCCACCGCGACCGGCGCGCCGTTGGCCGCCACCGCGCGGGCGATGGCGTCGCCGTGGTCGAGCGGGAAGAGCGAGTCCTGCTGCCCCTGGACGACCAGGGTCGGCGTCTTCAGCCGCCCGGCCACCGAGGACGGGCTGGAGCGCTCCAGCAGAGCGAGCGCCTCCGGGTCGGCGTGCCCGTTGGTGGCGACCCGGTCGTACATCGCGCAGAGGCTCGCCAGGAAGCGCCCGCAGCCGACCGGCTCGTCCGGCCGGCGCTCCTTCGCGGGCCCGCCGGCGGGGGCGGCCAGGTCGCCGGCCGAGCCGGTGGTGAAGAAGATCCCGGCCCACAGCTTCTTGAACACCCCGTCGGCGGCGCCCGAGTCGCGCACCCCCTGCGGGAACAGCGCGTCGGCCAGGTTCCACCAGGTCACCTGGGTGGCCACCGCGTCGATCCGGGGGTCGTGGGCGGAGCCGAGCAGCGCCGCACCGCCCCCGTACGAGGCGCCGGTGATCCCGACCCGCGGGTCGCCGGCCGCGTCGAGCCGCACCTCGGGCCGCTGCGCCAGCCAGTCGACCAGCCGGCGGACGTCGGCGATCTCCCGGTCGGGGTCGTTGAGGCCGATCCGCCCGCCGGAGTCGCCGAAGCCGCGCGCCGACCAGGTCAGCACCGCGTAGCCGGCCCGGGCCAGCTGCCGGGCGCGGTCGCGCTCGCCCTGCTTGCTGCCGCCGAAGCCGTGGCCGAGCAGGACCGCCGGGCGCGGGCTGCTGCCCGTCGTGAAGAAGGACGTGTCGAGCTGGATCGTCCGCTCGCCGCCGGGCTCTTCCGGCATGGCGAGGAACCGGTCCTCCTGCCGGACGGCCGCCTCGTCGCCGCCGGCCACGGCCACCGCTGCCCCGCCGCCCAGCACCACCGCCAGCGCCACGGCGCCGGCGAGCAGTCGGCGGCCGGGAGGTGTCGTGCGCAGGCGGCGCCATACCCCACCGAGATTCATGGATAGTGATCGTATCCGCGGCCCCGGTAGGACTCCGATAAAGGCGTCCCGCAGCCCCTCGCACTCCGGCCGCCGGACGCCCCGCCCCGACAGCCGGACGCCCTCCCCCGCAGCCGTGCGGGGGAGGGCGTCAAGGGCCCCAGGGCGTGTCCGGCGATCCCTACAGCGCCCGGGTCATCGTCCGGTGCGGGATCCCGGCGTCCTGGTAGACCGGACCCTGCGCGGTGTAGCCGAGCCGCTCGTAGAAGCCCAGCGCCTGCACCTGGGCGTGCAGCTCCAGCTCGGTTCCGCCGTGCTCGCGCCCGGCCCGCTCCAGGGCCCGGACCAGCGCCGCGCCGAGCCCGGTGCCGCGGGCGGCCCGCACCACGGCGAGCCGGCCGAGCAGCACCCGGCCCTCGGTGCCGGTCAGCTTCAGCGCCTCGGCGCCGTGGATCAGCCGCCCGGTGCCGAGCGGGCTGCCGTCCGCGGCGAGCGCCAGGACGTGCACCGAGGTGGCGTCCAGCTCGTCGTACTCCAGCTCCTCGGGGACGTCCTGCTCGACCACGAAGACCTCGTGCCGGACGCGGCGCACCCGGGCGAGGTCCTCCTCGCTCTCCGCGACCCGCAGCACCGGCTCCATCAGCTCTCCGCCGCGATGGTGTCCAGCGCGTTCTGCAGGTCCGCCGGGTACTCGCTCTCGAACTGCACCCAGCCGCCGTCCGCCGGGTGCTCGAAGGCGAGCGAGACGGCGTGCAGCCACTGCCGGGTCAGGCCGAGGCGCTTGGCGAGGGTCGGGTCGGCGCCGTAGGTGAGGTCGCCGACGCAGGGGTGGCGCAGCGCGGACATGTGCACCCGGATCTGGTGGGTGCGGCCGGTCTCCAGCTTGATGTCGAGCAGCGAGGCCGCCCGGTACGCCTCGATCAGGTCGTAGTGGGTGATGGAGGCCTTGCCGTCGCGGGTGACCGCCCACTTCCAGTCCGAGCTGGGGTGGCGGCCGATCGGTGCGTCGACGGTGCCGCTCATCGGGTCGGGGTGGCCCTGCACCAGCGTGTGGTACTTCTTCTCGGTCACCCGGTCGTGGAACTGGCGCTTGAGGTCGGTGTAGGCGCGCTCCGACTTGGCGACCACCATCAGCCCGGAGGTGCCGACGTCGAGCCGGTGCACGATGCCCTGGCGCTCGGCGGCCCCCGAGGTGGAGATCCGGTACCCGGCGGCGGCGAGGCCGCCGATCACGGTCGGTCCGGTCCAGCCGGGGCTGGGGTGGGCGGCGACGCCGATCGGCTTGTCGACGAGCACGATGTCCGCGTCGTCGTGGACGATGCGCATGCCTTCGACGTGCTCGGCGACGATCCGCACGGGGGCGGCGGGGGCCGGGATCTCGACCTCGAGCCAGGATCCTGCGGTCACCCGGTCCGACTTGCCGGCCACGGCTCCGTCGAGCGTCACCTTGCCGTCGGCGGCCAGCTCGGCGGCCTTGGTCCGGGAGAAGCCGAACATCCGGGCCAGGGCGGCGTCGAGGCGCTCGCCCTCCAGGCCGTCGGGTACGGGGAGGCTTCGGATCTGCGCTGCGGTACTCACCCGTACGAGTATGCCGGACGGCGGGAGCCGCCCGGACCGGGTGCGCCCGGGGCTACTCCCCCTTGGCCGCGGGCTGGTGGACGGTGCCGTCCGGGTTGCTGCCCTTGAAGGAGAGCAGGACGACCAGGATGCCGCCGCAGACGATCGCCGAGTCGGCGAGGTTGAAGACCGCGAAGTGCTGGACGGAGATGAAGTCCACCACGTGCCCGCGGAAGACGCCGGGCGAGCGGAACAGCCGGTCGGCGAGGTTGCCGAGCGCCCCGCCGAGCAGCAGGCCGAGCGCGACCGCCCAGGGCAGGCTGTAGAGCTTCCGCGCGATCCGCCAGATCACCACGATGACCGCCGAGGCGATCATGGTGAACACCACGGTCAGCGCCTGGCCCATGCCGAAGGCGGCGCCGGAGTTGCGGATGACCTGGAAGGTCATCACGTCGCCGATCACCTTGATGGTCGGCTCGTTCTCCAGCCGGGCGACCACCAGCAGCTTGCTGCCGAGGTCGATCACGAAGGCGAGCAGTGCCACCACCAGGAGCACGCCGATCCGCCGGTGCCCGCGGTCAGGCTCGGCGGGCTGCGCCGCGGCGGGCCGCTGGTCCGCCGGGCCGGCCCCGGGGCCCGCGACGGCCTCGGCCGCCCGCTCGGCGTCACCGGGCTGCGGCGCTTCGGCCACGGCAACCTCCACGACGTCCGTGCCGGTCGGGACGGCGTCGTCCCTGGTCTGGGGGGAACCTGGCGTACTGATGATCCGCTCCGCTGCCGATGGAGGTCCCCCCGACCGGGCGTGCGGGGGAGGGTGGCCGATGCTACGGGGTCGAGCGTACGGCAAGCCCGACCCCATCCGTCGCCCCGGTCAGCGGCGTTCCTGCTTGGCCTTGCACTGGACGCAGAGCGTCGCCCGGGGGAACGCCTGCATCCGGGCCTTGCCGATGGCCTGGCCGCAGGACTCGCAGATGCCGAAGCCGACGCCCTCCAGGCGGGCCAGGGCGCGCTCGGCCTGGGCGAGGCTGTCGCGGGCGTTGTTGGCGAGCGCGAGCTCGCTCTCCCGGGAGATGTTCTTCGTACCGGCGTCCACCTGGTCGTCGCCGGCTCCGTCGTTGGAGTCGCGCATCAGGCCGGTGATGGCCGCCTCGGCGGCCCCGATCTCGGCCTGCAGCCGCTCCAGCTCGCTGATCAGCTCGGCGTGCAGCTCGTGCACCTCCTCCGAGGTCCACGGGTCCTCGCCCGGGCGGACCGGCAGTTCGGCCGGGTCGACCGACTCGGCGCCGCCGCTCGGCCGCGGGTCCCCGACGACGGTCGACCGGGTTCGGCCGCCCGCCGCGGAGTGCGCGGAGTCGGTGGTGGTCTTGTGCCGTGCGGTAGTGGTCACGGTCCCCTCCCCTGAATCGCCTGCCACGGCGTTGCGTGTCCGCTTGGTGGCGGTACCCGCGCCGGTTGCCTTCTGAGCCATGGCTTCGACCCCATCTACGAACGAATCGAGCCGCCGGTTCCCGGCGGCCTCCAGTGCCGGAACGATAATCCCCATCAAATCCGGTCACAACATGACATACCGGCGCCTCGCCCTGATCCCACCCGGCCAGCCGTCCCAACCGCCCGGGCCGCACGCCGAACAGAGTTGTGCCCCGTAAACCCCCCGCTAACCACGCGGTTCGCGGCGGACGAATCGATTTGCACCGGCCGATACACTGGGCCTGCAAGGCGCAGATGGGACGAGTACCGCAGTACGCAGCCACCAGCGACCCGGGGACGGTGCGAGCCCGGGGGTGTGCGCGGCGGGAAGATCACCCCGGAGCCGCCGGAAGAACGGCCGTACGGCCCACTAGACCCGGCAGCAAGCCCAAACAAGAGGGCCGCGGCAGTGTCCGCGCGGCCAAGGAGGGTGGTACCGCGGGGCGGCATGCCGTCTCGTCCCTCCGGAGGATCCAGTCCACGTCCGCCGGAGGTTCGAAACCCGCGATGAGCACCTACAACTCCGTCCCCGCGCAGGTCGACCTGCCCGCGCTGGAGCACCAGATCCTGTCCTTCTGGCAGGACAACAAGGTCTTCCGCCGCAGCCTGGAGCAGTCCGAGGGCCGCCCCGAGTGGGTCTTCTACGAGGGACCGCCGACCGCCAACGGCATGCCCGGCGCCCACCACATCGAGGCCCGCGTCTTCAAGGACGTGTTCCCGCGCTACCGGACGATGAAGGGCTACCACGTCGCCCGCAAGGCCGGCTGGGACTGCCACGGCCTCCCGGTCGAGCTGGCCGTCGAGAAGGAGCTCGGCTTCGCCGGCAAGCAGGACATCGAGGCGTACGGCATCGCCGAGTTCAACGCCAGGTGCCGCGAGTCGGTGACCCGGCACACCGACGAGTTCGCCAAGCTCACCGAGCGGATGGGCTACTGGGTCGACCTCGACGAGGCGTACCGCACGATGGACCCCTCCTACATCCAGTCCGTCTGGTGGTCGCTGAAGCAGATCTTCGACAAGGGCCTGCTGGTCCAGGACCACCGGGTCGCCCCCTGGTGCCCGCGCTGCGGCACCGGCCTGTCCGACCACGAGCTGGCCCAGGGCTACGAGACCGTCGTCGACCCCTCGGTCTACGTCCGCTTCCCGCTGACCTCCGGCCCGCTGGCCGGCGAGGCCGCGCTGCTGGTCTGGACGACCACCCCGTGGACCCTGGTCTCCAACACCGCCGCCGCCGTGCACCCGGACGTCACCTACGTGGTGGCCACCGACGGCAGCGAGAAGCTGGTCGTCGCCGAGCCGCTGGTCGGCAAGGCGCTCGGCGAGGGCTGGGAGACCACCGGGCAGTCGTTCACCGGCGCCCAGATGGAGCGCTGGGCGTACCGCCGCCCCTTCGACCTGGTCGAGATCGAGAACGCGCACTACGTCCTCAACGCCGACTACGTCACCACCGAGGACGGCACCGGCATCGTCCACCAGTCGCCCGCCTTCGGCGCGGACGACCTCGCGACCTGCCGCAAGTACGACCTCCCGGTGGTCAACCCGGTGCTGGCCGACGGCACCTTCTCCCCCGAGGTCCCGCTGGTAGGCGGCCAGTTCTTCAAGAAGGCCGACGAGGCGCTGGTCAAGGACCTCCAGGCCCGCGACCTGCTCTTCCGCCACCTCCCGTACGAGCACAGCTACCCGCACTGCTGGCGCTGCCACACCGCGCTGCTCTACTACGCGCAGCCGTCCTGGTACATCCGGACCACCGCCGTCAAGGACGCGCTGATCCGCGAGAACGAGGCGACCAACTGGTACCCCGAGACGGTCAAGCACGGCCGCTTCGGCGACTGGCTCAACAACAACATCGACTGGGCGCTCAGCCGCAACCGCTACTGGGGCACCCCGCTGCCGATCTGGCGCTGCGAGGAGGGCCACCTCACCTGCGTCGGCTCGCTGGACGAGCTGAGCGGGCTCACCGGCACCGACCAGAGCGAGCTGGACCCGCACCGCCCGTTCATCGACGACGTCACCTTCGCCTGCCGCGAGTGCTCCGGCACCGCCACCCGCGTGCCGGAGGTCATCGACGCCTGGTACGACTCGGGCTCCATGCCCTTCGCCCAGTACGGCTACCCGTACCGCAACAAGGAGCTGTTCGAGAAGCGCTACCCGGCGCAGTTCATCTCCGAGGCGATCGACCAGACCCGCGGCTGGTTCTACACGCTGATGGCGGTCGGCACGCTGGTCTTCGACAAGAGCTCGTACGAGAACGTCGTCTGCCTGGGCCACATCCTGGCCGAGGACGGCCGCAAGATGTCCAAGCACCTGGGCAACATCCTGCAGCCGATCCCGCTGATGGACCAGCACGGCGCCGACGCCGTCCGCTGGTTCATGGCCGCCGGCGGCTCGCCCTGGTCGGCCCGCCGGGTCGGCCACGGCACCATCCAGGAGGTGGTCCGCAAGACCCTCCTCACCTACTGGAACACCGTCGCCTTCCAGGCCCTGTACGCCCGCACCACCGGCTGGGCCCCGTCCGCGGCCGACCCGGCCCCGGCCGACCGCCCGCAGCTGGACCGCTGGGTGCTCTCCGAGCTGAACACCCTGGTCCGGGAGACCGACGCGGCCCTGGAGGCGTACGACACCCAGCGGGCCGGCAAGCTGCTGTCCGCCTTCGTCGACGACCTCTCCAACTGGTACGTCCGCCGCGGCCGTCGCCGCTTCTGGCAGGGCGACGCCGCCGCACTCGCCACCCTGCACGAGGCGCTGGAGACCGTCACCCGGCTGATGGCCCCGCTCACCCCGTTCATCACCGAGCGGGTCTGGCAGGACCTGGTCGTCCCGGTCACCCCGGACGCCCCGGCCTCGGTGCACCTCGCCACCTGGCCCGAGGCGGACGAGGCGCTGATCGACACCGACCTCTCCCGCCACATGGCGCTGGTCCGCCGCCTGGTCGAGCTGGGCCGCGCCACCCGGGCCGAGTCCGGGGTGAAGACCCGTCAGCCGCTCTCCCGCGCGCTGATCGCCGCCCAGGGCTGGGAGGAGCTGCCCGCCGACCTGCGTGCGCAGATCGCCGAGGAGCTCAACGTCTCCACCCTGGAGTCGCTCGCCGAGGTCGGCGGCTCGCTGGTCGACACCAGCGCCAAGGCCAACTTCCGGGCGCTCGGCAAGCGTTTCGGCAAGGGCGTGCAGGACGTCGCCAAGGCGGTCGCCGCCACCGACGCCGCCCGGCTCGCGGCCGAGCTGCGCGCCGACGGCAGCACCTCGGTGGAGCTGAACGGCGAGACCGTCGGCCTCTCCCCCGACGAGGTGATCATCACCGAGACCCCGCGCGAGGGCTGGGCGGTCGCCAACGAGTCCGGGGCCACCGTCGCCCTGGACCTGGCCATCACCCCCGAGCTCAAGCGGCTGGGCATCGCCCGTGACGCGATCCGCCAGATCCAGGAGGCCCGCAAGAACTCCGGCCTGGACGTCGCCGACCGGATCGTGCTCCGCTGGCGGGCCACCAGCGAGGAGACCGCCGAGGCGATCGCCGAGCACGGCCCGCTGGTCGCCGAGGAGGTGCTGGCCACCGACTTCGCGGCCGGCGCCGCCGACTGGCAGTCCGACACCTTCTCGGACGACGCGCTCGGCCTGGCCTTCCAGCTCCGCAAGGCCTGACCGGTCCACCCGAGCCGCCGGCGCCCCCACCCGGGGTGCCGGCGGCTCCGCCGTTCCCGCCCCCGGTCCGGCGGACCCGCGGACCGGCGCACCGGAGGACCCGCCGCAGGACCGCGCCGCAGGACCGGCGGACAGCACGAGGGCGCCCCCGCGACGACCGTGGTCATCGGCGGGGGCGCCCTCGACGTGCGTCCTGCTTAGTTGTCGCCGTCCTCGTCGATCAGGAACCCGCGCATCGGCGCCGGAGCCTGCTGCATCGGCTGCGGGGGCTGCGGCCGGACGGCCGCCATCGGCTGGGTCATCCCGGCCGGGGCCATCTGCGGGGCGCCGGAGCCGCCCGCCGACGGTCCGCCGAAGCTCGGCGCACCGTTGCCGCCGCCGAACGAGCTCTGCCCGCCGAACGAGGGCTGGTTGCCGCCGAAGGACGGCTGGTTGCCACCGAAGCTCGGAGCACCGCTGCCCATGGCCGACGCACCGGCCGGAGCCATCGACGACGCGGCCGGCGGCAGCGACGCGGTGGCCGGGATGCGCGGCGGGGCGAGCGAGTCGTCCGCCTGCGACTCCAGCTGGCGCAGCTGGGTCTCCAGGTACGACTTCAGACGCGTCCGGTACTCGCGCTCGAACGCCCGGAGGTCTTCGACCTTGCGCTCCAGCGTGGCCCGGGCGGACTCCAGCGAGCCCATGGCGACGCGGTGCTTCTCCTGGGCGTCCCGCTCCAGCGCGTCGGCCTTGGCGCGGGCGTCGCGCTCCAGGCCCTCGGCGCGGCTGCGCGCCTCGCCGACGATCTTGTTGGCCTCGGAGCGGGCCTCGGAGATCGCCTGGTCGGCGGTCTGCTGAGCGAGCGCCAGGACGCGGGCTGCGCTGTCGCCACCGGGGTTCTGCTGCGGCTGCTGCTGCTGCATCGGGCCGCCGAGCGGGCCGCCCATCTGCTGCGGGCCGCCCATGGGGCCGCCCATCTGCTGCATCTGCTGCTGGCCCATGCCCTGGCCCATGGCCTGGCCCATGGGGTTGCCCATCTGCTGGGGGCCGCCGGGGCCACCCATCGGCTGGAGCATCTGACCGCCCATCGGCTGGACCAGCTGCTGCTGGCCGCCCATGGTCTGGTTCATCTGCTGCTGCGGGCCGCCCATCGGGCCGCCCTGGCCGGCCGGGAGCTGCGGGGCACCGGACGGCAGGCCGAGCGGCTGGTTGCCCATCTGCTGCTGCTGACCGCCGGGGCCGCCCATCTGCTGCGGGCCGGGGCCCTGCTGACCGGGGACCGGCGGGCCGGATATGGCGGCGGGCACGGGAGCGCCGGGCCGCGCGTCCTGCGGCGGCTCCTTGCGCATGTTGGCCTGGTTCTGCGCAGCGGCGCGGGTCGCCGCGGCCAGCTTGGCGCGCAGGTCCTCGTTCTCGCGCAGCAGTCGGGTCAGCTCCGCTTCGACCTCGTCGAGGAAGGCATCGACCTCGTCCTCGTCATAGCCTTCGCGCAGGCGGACGGTCGTGAACTGCTTGTTCCGAACGTCCTCGGGGGTCAATGGCATCTCTTCACCTCAACGTGATCGTCGGCACACCGGCATCCTGTCGCATCGCTCACCTACGACTAGGGCCGCACAAGCGAGATCAGGACATACACAATGATCATCAGTACGAAGAAGGACAGGTCGAGCGCCACGCCCCCGAGACGCAACGGCGGAATGAACCGCCGAAGAAGCTTGAGCGGCGGATCCGTGACAGTGTACGTGGCCTCCAGCACCACAACCATGGCCTTGCCGGGCCGCCACGAACGCGCGAACTGGAAGACCCAGTCCATGACCAGTCGCACGAGCAGGAACACCAGGAAGACGGTCAGCGCGTAGTAGAGCACCGCCCACACGATCTCCATCGCGCTTCCCTCTCCCCGGCCCTCGGGCCATCAAGCCTTCGCCTGTCGCTACACACTGTCGATCGGATCCACACGTAAAGTCGTGGACGGGTCAGCTCTGGTTGAAGAACCCACCCTCGGCGATCCGAGCCTTGTCCTCCGCCGTGACATCGACGTTAGCAGGCGACAGCAGGAACACCTTCTGCGTCACGCGCTCGATACTGCCGTGCAGACCGAAGACCAGTCCAGCGGCGAAGTCTACGAGCCGCTTGGCATCGGTGTCGTCCATCTCGGTCAGATTCATGATCACCGGGGTCCCGCCACGGAACTGTTCCCCGATGGTGCGGGCCTCGTTGTAGGTCCTCGGGTGCAGCGTGGTGATGCGGTAGGGCTCTCGTTCGTTCACTACCTTGGGCATGATCACCGGGGCGCTCTTCTCCAGGTTGTGGCGGCGTTCGGGTGTGATGGACGACACTGGGGCCATCCGCGGGGACTCCTGCCGGATCGGCACCGCGGCCGGCACCGGCTGCGGGGTGATCGGGGCGACCGGCGCGGGCGCCGGGGAGGCGGGACGCGGGATGTCCTCGGTACGCCCGGTACGGATCGGCTCGGGGTCCGCGTCGTAGTCGTCGTCGGGGTCGTACCCCTGGCCGTCGTACGTCTCGTCCTCCACGAGGCCGAGGTAGACCGCCATCTTGCGCATTGCGCCGGCCATGCTCCTGTCTCCTCCGCTGTGGTGGACCGGCTCCGACCCGGCGGCCGGACCGTTCGGTCCCGCCTGCGGATTCCGCGGTCCGCCCGCGACGGCCCGTCAGGCCGACGGCCGGTCAGGAATCGTGGGTGGGGCCCGCGGAACTGCGATCCACGGTTTCGCTAGCGCTCTGAAAAGCTGCTAGGTTATGTCCTATTTTGTCCTGCAGTCTGATCTACTACCCGGTGACGTTACCTGAGGGGTGACCGCACTCCGAGTACCGCCGTTCCGACGCGCACATGTGTCGCTCCGGCGGCCACGGCCTGCTCCAGATCACCGCTCATCCCTGCCGAAACCATGGTGGCAGCCGGATGGGCCGCCCGTACGGCGGTTGCGATTTCCGCCAGCCGCTCGAAGGCCAGGACCGGGTCGCCGGCCAGCGGGCCGGCGAGCGGAGCGACCGTCATCACACCGTCCAGCCGCAGCCCGGGCGTGTCGGCGATGGCGTCGGCCAGCGCCCCGACGTCCTCGGGGGCCACTCCGGCGCGGTGCTCGCCCTCGCCGTGCTCCTTGTCCAGCGCGACCTGCACCAGGCAGCCCAGCTCCGGGCGCTCCGCCTTGAGCACGGCCGCCGAGAGCGACTCCACCAGCCGCAGCCGGTCCACCGAGTGCACGTGGTTCGCGTACCGGACGACCGAGCGGACCTTGTTGGTCTGCAGCTGGCCGACGAAGTGCCAGTCGAGCGGAAGGTTTCTGCAGCGCTCCGCCTTGGGGCCGGCGTCCTGGTCGCGGTTCTCCGCGACGTCCGTGACGCCCAGCCCGGCGAGCAGCGCGGTGTCCTCGGCCGGGTAGGTCTTGGTGACGACCACGAGCCTGACCTCGTCCCGGGCCCGCCCGGCGGCGGCGCAGGCGTCGGCGATCCGGCGCTCCACCACGTCGAGGTTGGTGCCGAGCTCCTCGTAGCGGGCCCGCTGGGCCTCCGTCAGCGCGGAGAGGAATTCCGGTCCACCCGGGAACGGTCCGTAGATGTCGTTCGTCATGAGAGTTCAGAGCCCAACCAGACGTAGCTCGCGAGTCGGCCCGTGCGCTGCTCGCGGCGATAGGAGAAGTGATCGGCGGATTCGAGGGTGCAGACCGATGATCGCACCAACTCGGTGACTCCCGCAGCGGCCAGTTGCGCCGCCACTCCCGCCGCCACGTCCAGCGCCGGAGTGCCCCACGAGGTCTCGGCGTACGCGGCCGGCACCACCGCGGCGACCTCCTCGCGCAGCGCGACCGGCACCTCGTAGCACCGTCCGCAGACCGCGGGGCCGGTGTACGCGGTGATCCGCCCGGGCTCGGCGCCCAGACCGGCCATCGCCCGGACCACCGCGGGCACCACCCCGGCCGCGAGCCCGGGACGGCCCGCATGGGCCGCGCCGACCACACCCGCCACCGGGTCGGCCAGCAGGACCGGGGTGCAGTCGGCGGTGAGCACCGCCAGCGCGAGCGGCCGGTCGGTGACCACGGCGTCGACGGTCGGCGCGGTGCCGTCCGGCTGGCGCCCCGTCACCACCGCCACGTCGGCGCCGTGCACCTGGTTCATCCAGACCACGTCGGCCGGGTCCAGCCCCAGCGAGCGGGCCGCGAGCGCCCGGTTCTCCCGGACGGCGGCCGGGTCGTCCCCGACCGCTCCGCCGAGGTTGAGCTCCCCGTACGGCGAAGTGCTCACCCCGCCCCACCGGTCGGTGAAGGCGAAGTGAGCACCATGGCGAACTGCGTGATCCCTCACTGGAGACAGTGCCTACTTCAAGAAGTCGGGGACGTCGAGCTCCTCGGCGGGGCTCTCCACGTAGGGCTGGCGAGCCGGCTGTACCTGCGGCGGCACCGGGGCGGTCGTCGCCGCCGGGGTCTCGGCCGCCCGCGGGACCGCGGAGGACTCGCCCTCGGAGCGGGTCACCGAGCCGATGCTGCCGTACGACGGGCGGCCGACCGGGCGCTCGGGCGCCGCGGCCGGAGCGGCGGCCGGGGCCGGGGTCGACTTGACCACCGGGTCGCGCACGATGGCCGGCGGCTGACCGCCGTCGAAGCCGGCGGCGATCACGGTGACCCGGACCTCGTCGCCGAGCGCGTCGTCGATGACCGCACCGAAGATGATGTTGGCCTCGGGGTGCGCCGCCTCGCTGACCAGCTGGGCCGACTCGTTGATCTCGAACAGGCCGAGGTCGGAGCCGCCGGAGATGGAGAGCAGCACGCCGCGGGCGCCATCGATGGACGCCTCCAGCAGCGGCGAGGAGATCGCCATCACGGCCGCGGCCTTGGCGCGGTCCTCGCCGCGGGCCGAGCCGATGCCCATGAGCGCGGAGCCAGCCTCCGACATGACCGACTTCACGTCGGCGAAGTCGAGGTTGATCAGACCCGGGGTGGTGATCAGGTCGGTGATGCCCTGGACGCCGGAGAGCAGCACCTGGTCGGCCGAGCGGAACGCGTCCAGCACGCTGACCTGGCGGTCCGAGATGGACAGCAGCCGGTCGTTGGGGATGACGATGAGGGTGTCGACCTCTTCGCGCAGGCTGGCGATGCCGTCCTCGGCCTGGTTCGCGCGGCGGCGGCCCTCGAAGGTGAAGGGGCGGGTGACCACGCCGATGGTGAGGGCGCCCAGCGAGCGGGCGATGTTGGCGACGACCGGCGCGCCGCCCGTGCCGGTGCCACCGCCCTCGCCGGCGGTCACGAAGACCATGTCGGCCCCCTTGAGGACCTCCTCGATCTCCTCGCGGTGGTCCTCGGCGGCCTTCCGGCCGACCTCGGGGTTGGCGCCGGCGCCGAGGCCCCGGGTGAGTTCACGGCCCACATCGAGCTTGACGTCGGCGTCGCTCATCAGGAGGGCCTGCGCATCGGTGTTGATCGCGATGAACTCGACGCCCTTGAGACCGACCTCGATCATCCGGTTGATGGCGTTGACACCACCGCCGCCGATACCGACGACCTTGATGACTGCGAGGTAGTTCTGCGGTGCTGCCACGTCGAAGGCCTCTCGCCTCGAATTTCCGGGTCGGCCCGCCGCCCGGTGGGGCTTCAGTACCGACGGATGTCGATGGGTGGGGAGCCTGGTTCCTGACTGAATGTCCGAAATGCCTACCGCCGACCCCAACCCTAAACTTGAGCTTTAGGGTTAATGCTGTGCCTCCGTCACATCACCATGGGGCACAGTCTGGTGACACAGGACACTAGGTCGCGCCGGGCTCGTGTTTCAACGAACACGCCGAGCTTCCCTTTTTCTTTTGAGCCTATGTGATCATCGACCGGCAAACGAAACCGGGGTGACCACCAAGAGTCGGGCCGCCGCGGAATCGCGTCAAGCCCTCCCCCAGGGACAGAACCTACCGGATCATCCGGACACCGCAGGCGCGTCCGGCGCACTCACATCGAAGTTCGTACCCTTCTGATGCAGCAGCGCCACCAGCACCCGCGCTTTGCGATCCGTCTGTTCCGGACTTCCCCAGCGGACGGTCGCACCCCCGTTGAGCTGCAGCCGGATGTCGTCGTACGAATGCACCAGCACCGCACCCGCCCGCCGGGCCACGTCGGCGGGCAGTCCGGCGGCCACGGTGACCGCACCCTGCACCAGTTGGGCCGGGGAAATGACCTCCCCGGAGTCCTTCGCCTGCTGACTGAGTCGCAGTTCGACCACCGGTACACCGCCGGGCGGGGCCGACTCGGTGGCGAAGCTCACGCCACCCGCGTCCACCTGGGTGAACCGGCCGTCCTCCCCCTTGACGGCGGCCACCGCCTTGCGCTGAACGACCTTCACCCGCAGGGTGTGCGGCCAGCCCCGCCAGACCTCCGCCCGGGCCACCCGGGGGATCGCGGTGACCCGCCGCTCGACCTCCGCGAGGTCCACCCGGGCGAGCGGACCGTCGCCCAGCCCGCCGACCGCCTCGCGGACCTGGTCGGCCGTCAGCCGGTCGTCCGTGACGCCCTGGACGGCCACGCTGCGCACGTCCAGGGCCGCGGAGAAGAACACCAGCCAGACCAGCACGCCCAGCACCGCGGCGCCGAGCGAACCCAGCACCACGACGCCCCGCCGGGAGAGGCGGAGCCGGGGGGCCGACCGCTCGGCCTCCAGCTCCTCCTCCAGCGGGTCGGCGAGCCGGCCGTCAGCCACGGCGGCGGCCGCCCCGGGATGCCTCGATCGCCTCGTACACCATGCCCACCAGCAGCTCGTCGGCGTCCCGGCGGCCGAACTCGGCGGCGGCCCGGCTCATGTCCCAGAGCCGCTGCGGGTCGGTGAGCACCGGCAGCACGTTCTGCAGCACCCAGTCCGGGGTCAGCTCGGCGTCGTCGACCAGCAGGCCGCCGCCCGCCTTCACCATCGGCTGGGCGTTCAGCCGCTGCTCGCCGTTGCCGATCGGCAGCGGGACGAACGCGGCGGGCAGCCCGACCGCGGCCAGCTCGGCCACCGTCATGGCGCCGGCCCGGCAGAGCATCAGGTCGGCGGCGGCGTACGCGAGGTCCATCCGGTCCAGGTACGGCACCGCGCGGTACGGCGGCATGCCGGGGATGTCGTCGACCACCGGCAGCTCGTTCTTCGGGCCGACGGCGTGCAGGATCTGGACGCCGTACTGCTGCAGCCGCGGGGCGATCGCGGTGATCGTCTCGTTCAGGCGGCGGGCGCCCTGCGAGCCGCCGGAGACCAGCAGGGTGGGCAGCCGCTGGTCGAGGCCGAAGTAGTGCCGGGCCTCGGGGCGGGCCGCGTTGCGGTCCAGGGTGGCGATGGTGCGGCGCAGCGGGATGCCGATGTACCGGGAGTCGCGCAGCTTGCTGTCCGGCGTGGAGACGGCGACGAAGTCGCTGTAGCGGGCGCCGATCTTGTTGGCCAGGCCGGGGCGGGCGTTGGCCTCGTGCACCACGATCGGCACCCCGGCCCGCTTGGCGGCCAGGTACGCGGGCATCGCGACGTAGCCGCCGAAGCCGACCACGGCGTCCGCCTTGACCCGCTCGATGATCTCCTGGGCGGCGCGGACGGTGCCGCGCAGCCGGCCCGGCACGGTGATCAGCTCGGGGGTGGGCTTGCGGGGCAGCGGGACGGCCGGGATCAGCTCCAGCTGGTAGCCGCGCTCGGGTACCAGCCGGGTCTCCAGGCCGCGCTCGGTGCCCAGGGCGGTGATCCCGATGGACGGGTCGTGCCTGCGGAGGGCGTCCGCGAGGGCGAGGGCCGGCTCGATGTGACCGGCGGTCCCCCCGCCGGCGAGTACGACATGCACCGAAATTCACCGCTCCCTGCGGGCCGGCCCGGGGGCCTGGCGCGCTGTGGTTCGTCGTCGTGGCAGCACCCGGGCCAGGTGGGTCCTGAACCGGGAGTTCTTGCTCCGGGCGGCCAGGGCCGCCTTCGCGCCGGGCGTGCTGCGTGCGAGGCAGAGCAGCACACCGGCGGCGCACATGGCCGACAGCATGGCGGAACCGCCGTAGGACAGCAGCGGGAGCGGGACGCCCGCGATGGGCAGCAGTCCCAGCGCCGACCCCAGGTTGACCATGGCCTGCGCCATGATCCACGTGGTGGCGGCTCCCGCGGCGTACCTGACGAAGGGATCCTTCGTGCCGATGGCCACACGGATACCCGCGTAGCCTAGTGCCGCGAAGAGGCCGATCACCGACAGCGTCCCCACCAGGCCGAGTTCCTCGCCCACCACGGCGAAGATGAAGTCGGTGTGCGCCTCCGGCAGCTGGCCCCACTTCTGGACGCCGGCGCCGAGCCCCTTGCCGAAGATGCCGCCGAGCGCGAACGAGTAGACGCCGTGCAGCGCCTGGAAGCAGGTGCCGGCCGGGTCGAGCTCGGTGACGCCGATGCAGGAGAGCCGCTCGGCGCGGTGCGGGACGGTCACCACCAGGGCGGTGCAGACCACCACGGCGACGCCCAGGGTCGCGACGAACAGCCGCAGCGGGGCGCCGACCATCCAGAGCAGCCCGAACAGCATCGCGACCAGGATCATCGAGGTGCCCATGTCGCCGCCGAGCATGATCAGCGCGAGCAGCAGCAGCGCCCCGGGGACCAGCGGGACCAGCAGGTGCTTCCACTGGTCGAGGGTGCCGGTGCGCTGTTTGCGGGCGAGCAGGTCGGCGCCCCAGAGCAGCAGCGCGAGCTTGGCGAACTCGGAGGGCTGGAACTGGAAGAAGCCGAAATCCAGCCAGTTCCGGTTGCCGTTGATCTCCATGCCGATGCCGGGGACGGCGACCAGCAGCAGGGCGCCGATCACCCCGAGCAGCAGCGGGTAGACGATCACCCGCAGCACGGCCACCGGCACGGCGGCGAAGCAGATCAGCAGCGCCCCGCCGAGCATCGCCGCGACCAGCTGCTTGAACAGGTAGTACCAGGTGGAGTGCTGCTGGCTGAGCGCCAGGATCTGCGACGAGGACCAGACCATCACCAGGCCGAGCACGACCAGCAGCAGCACCGAGCCCAGCACCAGGTAGTACGGCGTCAGCGGCCGGTCCAGCGTGTACCGCAGCCGGGCCCGGAAGGCCCGGAGGCGGGCCACCGGACCGGCCGACTGGTACGCGGTGGTGGTGGCCGAGATCAGTCTCAGCGGCTGGGCGTTCTCCTTTTCCGGCGCGCCGGAAACACCCCTGCCCTGCCCCGCCACGGCGTTTCCCTTCCCGAGACTCAGCTGTCCGCCAACTCCCCTACGGCGGCCGCGAACAGGTCGCCGCGCTGGCCGTAGTCGGTGAACATGTCCATCGAGGCGCAGGCCGGGGCCAGCAGCACCGTGTCACCCGTTCGGGCGAGCGACGCGGCCGTGCGGACCGCCTCGGTCATCGCCACCGCGCCAGTCTGGCCCTCGGCCGCCTCGATCACCGGGACATCCGGGGCGTGTCGGGCCAGCGCCTCGCGGATCACCGCGCGGTCCCGTCCGATCAGCACCACGGCCCGCAGCCGCTCGGCCGCGCCCTGGACGAGGTCGTCGAAGGCCGCGCCCTTGGCCAGGCCGCCGGCGATCCAGACGACCGGCCGGTAGGCGGCCAGCGAGGCCGCGGCGGCGTGGGTGTTGGTGGCCTTGGAGTCGTCCACGTAGGAGACGCCGTCGACCACGCCGACCTCGGCGATCCGGTGGGCGTCCGGGCGGAAGGCCCGCAGGCCGTCCCGGACGTCCTTGGCGTCCACGCCGTAGGCGCGGGCCAGCGCCGCCGCCGCGAGGGCGTTGGCGATGTTGTGCGGGGCCGGCGGGTTGACGTCCTCGACGGAGCCGAGCTCGGCGGCGTTCTTGTGCCGGTCGGGCACGAAGGCGCGGTCCACCAGCAGGCCGTCGACGACGCCGAGCTGGGAGAGCGCGGGCGCGCCGAGTCCGAAGCCGACCGCCCGGCAGCCCTCCTCGACGTCGGCCTCGCGGACCAGCGCCTCGGTGGCCGGATCGGCCAGGTTGTACACGCAGGCGACGACGTTGCCCTCGTAGATGCGGCCCTTGTCGGCGGCGTACGCCTCCATCGAGCCGTGCCAGTCGAGGTGGTCGGGCGCCAGGTTGAGGACGGCCGCCGAGTACGGGCGCAGCGAGGGCGCCCAGTGCAGCTGGTAGCTGGAGAGCTCGACGGCGAGCACGTCGTACGGCTCCTCGGCGAGCACCGCGTCCAGGACGGAGACCCCGACGTTGCCGACGGCGGCGGTGCGCTTCCCGGCGGCGGTGAGGATCGAGGCGAGCATCTGGACGGTGGTGGTCTTGCCGTTGGTGCCGGTGACGGCCAGCCAGGGGGCGGGCTCTCCGGTGGCTTCGAGTGGCCGGCGCAGGCGCCAGGCGAGCTCGACGTCGCCCCAGACCTCGATGCCGGCTGCCTCGGCGGCGGCGAACAGCGGGCTGCTGGGCGGCCAGCCGGGCGAGGTGACGACCAGCCGGGTGCCCTCGGGGAGCGTGTCGCCGTCGCCGAGGCGCACGGCGACGCCCTGGGCCTCCAGCTCCGCGGCGCGGGCCTTCAGGCCCTCGCCGGTGCCGCCGTCGACCACGGTGACCTGCGCGCCGAGGCCGTGCAGGACGCGGGCGGCGCTGATGCCCGAGACGCCGAGTCCGGCGACGGCGACCGGCAGCCCGGTCCACTGGGGTTCGGTCATCCGGTCACCCATCCCGCGTAGAAGAGGCCGAGGCCGACGGCTACGAAGAGGCCCTGGATGATCCAGAACCGGACCACGATGAGGACCTCGCTCCAGCCCGTCAGTTCGAAGTGGTGCTGGAGGGGGGCCATCTTGAAGACGCGCTTGCCGGTCATCCGGAAGGAGCCGACCTGGATGATCACCGACAGGGTGATGATCACGAACAGGCCGCCGAGCAGCGCGAGCAGCATCTCGGTGCGCGAGCAGATCGCCAGGCCGGCCAGGGCGCCGCCGAGGGCCAGCGAGCCGGTGTCGCCCATGAAGATCTTGGCGGGCGAAGTGTTCCACCACAGGAAGCCGAAGCAGGAGCCCATCAGGGCGGAGGCGACCACGGCGAGGTCCAGCGGGTCGCGGACGTCGTAGCAGTTGGCGGTGGCCGTGATGGCGTAGGCGCAGCTCTGGGTGTACTCCCAGATGCCGATGAAGGTGTACGCGCCGAAGACCATCACCGAGGCGCCGGTGGCGAGGCCGTCGAGGCCGTCGGTGAGGTTCACGCCGTTCGACATCGCGGCGATCATGAAGTACGCGAAGATCACGAACAGGACGGGGCCGATCGACCAGCCGAAGTCCCGGACGAAGGAGAGGTGCTGGGAGGCCGGGGTCAGCCCGCGGTCGTCGCTGAACTGCAGCGCGAGGACCGCGAAGGCGAGGCCCACGAAGGACTGGCCGAGCAGCTTCGCCTTGGCCCGCAGGCCCAGCGAACGGCGCTTGACGACCTTGATGTAGTCGTCCAGGAAGCCGACCAGGCCCAGACCGGCCGTCAGGAACAGCACCAGCAGCCCCGAAGCGGTCGGGGTCTCGCCCGTTATCGCCTTGGTGGCGAAGTAGGCGATCAGCGTCGCCAGGATGAAGGCGATGCCGCCCATGGTGGGCGTGCCCTTCTTGCTGTGGTGCGCCTTCGGGCCGTCGTCGCGGATGTACTGGCCGTAGCCGTGCTTGGCGAGCAGCTTGATGAGGGCCGGCGTGCCGAGGAGCGACAGGACCAGGCCGATCATGCCGGAGAAGAGGATCTGCTTCATTACTCGGCCGCACCGTCCGCGAGCAGTGCCTCGGCCACCTTCTCCAGACCCACCGAACGGGAGGCCTTCACCAGGACCACATCCCCCGGCCGCAGCTGACTGCGCAGCAGCTCGACCGCCGCGTCCGCGTCGGACACCAGCACCGACTCCTCACCCCACGAACCTTCGTTCCTAGCGCCCAGTTCCATGCAGGCCGCCTCGCGTCCGCCGACCGCCACCAACTTGGTGACGTCCAGCCGGACGGCGAGCCGCCCGATGGCGTCGTGCTCGGCCAGGCTCTCCTCGCCGAGCTCCCGCATCTCGCCGAGCACCGCCCAGGTGCGGCGGCGCTCCGGGCCGCGTCCCCCCATCGAGACCAGCGCCCGCAGCGCGGCCCGCATCGAGTCGGGGTTCGCGTTGTAGGCGTCGTTGACGACGGTGACACCATCGGCCCGGTCGACGACCTCCATGCGCCAGCGGGACAGCGCACCCGCCTCGCTGAGTGCTTCGGCGGTGTCGTCGACGGTCATCCCGAGCTCCATCGCCACCGCTGCGGCGGCGAGGGCGTTCGAGACGTGGTGCTCACCGTACAGGCGCAGCTTCACCGGTGCGGAACCGGCCGGGGTGCTCAGCGTGAACGATGGACGTCCGGTGGAGTCCAGGCGAACATCCTGTGCCCGGACGTCGGCGTCCCGGGCCTCGCCGAACAGCACGACCCGGGCCCTGGTCCGGGCCGCCATCGCGCGGACGAGCGGGTCGTCTGCGTTGAGCAGCGCGGCGCCCTCGGCGGGAAGCGACTCGACCAGCTCGCCCTTGGCCTCGGCGATCTTCTCCTTGGAGCCGAACTCGCCCACGTGCGCGGTGCCGACGTTCAGCACCAGGCCGATCCGGGGCGGGGTGATGGTGGTCAGGTACTCGATGTCGCCCTTGTGCCGGGCTCCCATCTCCAGCACCAGGTGCCGGGTGTCCTCCTCGACCCGCAGCGCGGTCATCGGGTGGCCGATCTCGTTGTTCAGCGAGCCGGGCGGGAAGACCGTGGGGCCCAGGCGACCGAGCAGCTGCGCGATCAGGTCCTTGGTGCTGGTCTTGCCGGCCGAGCCGGTCAGCGCCACCACGGCGGTGCCCTGCGCGCGGCCGACCACGGTGCGGGCCAGCTTGCCGAGCGCGTCCACCACGTTGCCGACCAGCACGGCGGGCACGCCGACCGGACGGGACGCCAGCACGGCGACCGCGCCGGCCGCGACCGCGCGCTCGGCGAAGTCGTGGCCGTCCACGTTCTCGCCGACGAAGGCCGCGAACAGGCCGCCGGGGACGACCCGGCGCGAGTCCACCTCGACCGGGGCGGTCACCGGGGTGTCGGGGTCGGCGCCGTCCAGGATGCCGCCGACGGCTTCGGCGACCTCGGCGAGAGTCAGTGCGATCACGGCTGCTCTACTCCTCGGGTGCCCCCGGTCGCGGCGGCCCGCGCGATCGACTCGCGCAGCACCTCCCGGTCGTCGAAGGGGCGGATCTCGTCTCGTACGTACTGGCCGAGTTCGTGGCCCTTGCCGGCGACCAGGACGGTGTCCCCGGCCCGGGCGCCGGCCACCGCCTGGCGGATCGCCTCGGCCCGGTCGGGGACGACCAGGACGGCTCCGCGCTCGGCCTCGGGGACGGCGGCGGCGCCGGTCAGCATGGTGGCGAGGATCGCCAGCGGGTCCTCGCTGCGCGGGTTGTCGCTGGTCAGCACGGCGGTGTCGGCGAGCCGGGCGGCGATGGAGCCCATCGGTCCTCGCTTGTGCGGGTCGCGGTCGCCGCCGCAGCCGACGACCACGTGCAGCCGGCCCTTGGTGACCTCGCGCAGCGAGCCGAGGACGGCCGCCAGGGCGTCCGGCTTGTGCGCGTAGTCGACCACGGCGACGTACGGCTGGCCGGCCTCGACCCGCTCCAGCCGGCCGGGCACGCCGGGCACCGCGGCGACGCCGGCGACGGCCTGCTCCAGCGGGATGCCGGCGACGGCCAGGGCGGTGATCGCGGCCAGCGCGTTGGACACGTTGAACGGGCCGGCCAGCGGCACCGCGGCGTCCGCCTCGGCGCCGTCCGGGCCGAGCACCCGGAAGGTCGAGCCGACCGGGCCGAGCTGGACGTCCACGGCGCGCCAGTCGGCGGCGGGGTCGCCCGCGGCGGAGAAGGTGGTCATCGGGATCTCGGCCTCGGCGGCCAGCCGGCGCCCGTACTGGTCGTCCAGGTTGGCCACCCCGAGGCGGGCCCGGCCGGGCTGGAAGAGCCGGGCCTTGGCCTGGAAGTAGTCCTCCATGTCCGGGTGGAAGTCCAGGTGCTCCGGCGTGAGGTTGTTGAACAGCGCGACGTCGTAGGTGACGCCGTCGACCCGGCCGAAGACCAGCGCGTGGCTGGAGACCTCCATGGCGACCGCGTCCGCGCCGCGCTCGGCCATCACGCCGAGGATCGCGTGCAGTTCGGTGGCCTCGGGGGTGGTGCGCTCGCTCTTGATCCGCTCGTCGCCGACCCGCATCTCCACGGTGCCGATGACGCCCGGGGTGCGGCCGGCCCCGCGCAGGCCGCCCTCCACCAGGTAGGAGGTGGTGGTCTTGCCGTTGGTGCCGGTCAGGCCGATCATCAGCAGCCGGTCGGCGGGCCGCCCGTACACCGCGGCGGCCAGCTCGCCCATCCAGGCCCGCGGACGGTCGACCACCAGCAGCGGGACGCCGGCGTCGGCGGCCAGCCGGGCGCCGGCCGGGTCGGTCAGCACCGCGACCGCGCCGGCGGCCACCGCCTGCTCGGCGAAGGCGGCGCCGTGGTGGTTGGCGCCGGCGAACGCCACGTACAGGTCGCCGGGGCGCACCGCGCGGGAGACGTGGGTGACGCCGGTGACCTCGCCGCCCGCGACGGGGTCGAGGCCCAGGATCTCGGCGATCCCGGCGAGCGGCACGGCCGCCACGTCCGCGGGGCGGGGCGGGCTCACGGTGGTTTGATCGGGTTTCGGCACGGCGGGAAGGCTATCCGCCGAAGGGCGTCCAGGGCCAAACCGACCCTTTTCCGTGCCGGCGGCCGCACCCGCCCGGTCGTTGCTCATTCTCGGTCACGGCTTCCACTCGACGGGCAGGTTCGGCGCCTCGCTGCCGCTCGGCGGGACCTGGAGGGTCTTCAGGGTGAACTCCATCACCTGCTTGAACACCGGACCGCAGAGCTGGCCGCCGAAGTGGCCGTTCACCGGGTCCTGGATGACGCAGGAGACGGTCACCCGGGGCGCGTCGGCCGGGGCGAAGCCGATGAAGGAGGCGGTGTAGCCCCGGTAGCCGCCGGTCTTCGGGTCCACCCGGTTGGCGGTGCCGGTCTTCCCGGCCACCCGGTAGCCGGGGATGGCGGCGCGTCCGCCGGTGCCCTGCTCGTCGGAGACCACCGACTCCAGCATCTCGGTGAGCGTCCTGGCGGTCTGCTCGCCGACCACCCGGGTCTGCTCGCCGGGCGGCTCGGGGGTGTAGCGGCCGTCCGGGGCGGTCGTCCCCTGGACGAGGGTCGGGGCGACCCGCACCCCGCCGTTGGCGATGGTGGAGAACACCGAGGTGGCCTGCATGGCGTTGACCGACAGGCCCTGGCCGAACGGGATGGTGTACTGCTTGGACGCCTTCCAGTCCTCCGGCTTGGCCAGGATGCCGGGCGTCTCGCCGGGGAACTCCAGTCCGGTGGGCCGGCCGATGCCGAACTTGCGCAGGTAGTCGTCGAGCACCCGGTTGGACTCGGCCTGGTCCGAGCCGAGCGTCTCGGCGGCCATGATCGTGCCGATGTTGGAGGACTTGGCCAGCACCCCGGCCAGGGTCAGGTACCAGGTCTCGTGCTCGACGTCGTCCTTGAACGCGACGTCCGCGCGCGGCAGCCGGTTGGGGACGGTGACCTTGGTGTCCCAGGCCGCCTTGCCCTGGTCCAGGACGGCGGCCATGGTCATCAGCTTGGCGGTGGAGCCGGGCTCGAAGACGTCCTGGAGGGCTGCGTTGCCGAGCTGTTCGGGCCTGGCCGAGCGCAGGTCGTTGGGGTTGAAGCCGGGCGCGGCGGCCATCGCCAGCACCTGGCCGGTCCTCACGTCCTGGACGATCACGTAGCCCTTCTCCGCCCCGGCGTTGGCGACCTGGTCGGTGATGGCCCGCTGGGCCGCCCACTGGATGTCCCGGTCGATGGTCAGCCGCAGGTCGGTGCCGGGCACCGCCGGGTCGAAGGAGCCGCCCGCGGTGGGCACCAGCCGGCCGCCCGCCTGGGCGTAGCTGCTGTGGCCCTCCTCGCCGGCCAGCCGGTCCTGGTACTGCTGCTCCAGCCCGCCGGCGCCCACCCCCTCGGCGTTGACGAACCCGACCAGGTTGGCGGCCAGCCCGTCCGAGGGGTAGACGCGCTTCTGGGTGTCCCGGTTGAAGACGCCGGCCAGCGGGTTGACGCACTCGTTGTCCAGCCGGGTGCGCCCGCCCTCCTCGGCGGGCTTGCCGAGCTGGCGCTTCTGCGCCTGGCAGGCCTTGGAGCCGGCCTGCTTCTCCAGCGAGTGCTTGAGGTCGCTGATCTGGTTCTTGACGTCCGGGGTCTGCTGGGCGGCGAGGCGCTTGTAGCGGGTCCTGGGGGTGTGCAGGTCGGCGGCGATCCGCTCCTTGGGCAGGCCGAGGATCGGCGCCAGCAGCGCGGCGGCCTGCTCGGGCGCGTCCGGGACCCCGGAGGCCTCCGGGGTGAACATCGCCGGGTCGGCGGTGATGTCGTACGCGTCGACGGTGGTGGCCAGGGCCACGCCGTCGGAGGACGTTATCGAGCCGCGCTCCGCGGTGATCGGGACCTTCTGGTAGCGGTTGGTGTTGGCGTCCGCGGCCAGCGCGTCGGAGTCCAGCAGCTGGAGCTGGACGAGCCGGGCGGCGAACACCGAGAACACCACCGACAGCACGACGGTGGCGAAGCGCAGCCGGCGGCGCGGGTCGGCCAGTCTGATCGTCCTCGCCCGGGGAGCCGCCGGGCGGGCCTTGGGGCGGGCCCCCTTGGCCGGCGGGCGGGCGGCCCCGGCGGGCCGGGCCTCGGGGCGGCGCGGCTGCGGCGGGCGCGGTTTGGCGGCGGCGGTCGGCGCCTTGCCGGTCGAAGGCTTGCCGGTCGAAGGCTTGGCGGTCGACGGTTTGGCGGTCGGAGGCTTCGGGTTCGCGCCGCGGGCCGGCGCGGGCGGCTGGCGCTTGACCGGCTTGGCCGGCGGGGCGGGCTGGCGCTTGGCCGGCTGGGCGGGCTGTGCCTTGCGCGGCGCGGCCCCGCGGACGGGCTTGCGCCCGCCGGCGCCGCCGGAGGGCTGTCGGGGCGTGCTCATCGGCCGCTCCCCCCGCTCCTGGTCGCGGACGGGCCGCCCGGCGGCAACGGGTCGATCTGCACCGTGCCGTCGCCGGTGGGCGCCGGTGCGGGCGCCGGGGACGGAGCCCCGGAGGCCTGACCGCTCGGGGCCGCGGACGGCGCCGGGGTGCCGGGCCTGGGCTGGGACGGCTGCCAGGGTTCGGCGGTGGACCGTTTCACCGGCGGGCTGTCCTGGGCCTGGCCGGGCTTGCCGGCCACCGAGCCGTCGGGCCGCAGGAACGCCATCCCGCCGGCCGGCACCATGCCCAGCTCGCGGGCCCGGCGCTCCAGCGCGTCCGGTGCGGCGCCCTGGTCGATCTGGTGCTGGAGGCCCTGCTGCTCGTCGGTCAGCGCGGTGGTCTGCCGCTTCAACCGGGACAGCTCGAAGGAGCCCTCGTTCAGCGCGGTGTTCAGCCCGAGCAGGCCGAGCAGCCCGGCCGCGAGCAGCACGACCACCAGGACCGCGAACGGCATCCGCCCCCGGACCTGTCGCCGCCCCGGCCGGACCGTGATCCGCGCCCTGCCGCCCTGTGCGGGAAGCCCCCGGCTCCCCTCCCTGGCCCCACCGCCGGCCACCGGCACCACCGCTCTCCTCCCGCCCTTCGGCCCCGCCCCGGCCCTGGTCAGCCCCGGGTGCTTCGGACCCTGATCCTCTCCGCCACCCGCAGCCGTACGGGTGCGGCGCGCCGGTTCTCCTCGATCTCCTGCTCGGTGGCCAGTTCGGCCCCTCGGGTGATCAGCTTGAGCCAGGGCTGGTGCTCCTCCGGCACGAACGGCAGCCCCGGCGGGGCGGTGCTGGTCGCCCCGGCCGCGAAGTACTGCTTGACCAGTCGGTCCTCCAGGGACTGGTAGGACATCACGGCCACCCGACCGCCGAGGGCCAGGACGTCCAGGGCCCCCGGGATCGCCCGGTCCAGCACCTCCAGCTCGCCGTTGACCTCGATCCGCAGCGCCTGGAAGGTCCGCTTGGCCGGGTTGCCGCCGGTGCGGCGGGTGGCGGCAGGGATGGCGTTGCGTACCAGTTCGACCAGACGCGCGCTGGTGGTGAACGGTTCCTTCTCCCGCTCCCGGACGATCACCGAGGCGATCTTCCCGGCGAACCGCTCCTCGCCGTACACCTTGAGGATCCGGGCCAGCTGCCCGTGGGTGTAGGTGTTCAGCACCTCGGCGGCGCTGATGCCCCGGGTCTGGTCCATCCGCATGTCCAGCGGCGCGTCCTGGGCGTAGGCGAAGCCGCGGTCCGCCTCATCCAGCTGCATCGAGGAGACGCCCAGGTCGAACAGCACGCCCTGGACCTCGTCGATGCCGAGCCGCTCCAGGACCTCGGGGATCTCGTCGTAGACGGCGTGCACCAGGGTCGCCCGGTCGCCGAAGGACGCGAGCCGCTCGCCGGAGAGCTTCAGCGCGGCCGGGTCGCGGTCCACCGCCACCAGCCGGACGTCCGGGAACTGGGTGAGCAGTGCCTCGCTGTGGCCGCCGAGGCCGAGGGTGGCGTCCACCACCACCGCGCCGGGCTGCGAGATCGCCGGGGCCAGCGCGTCCATGCACCGCTGGAGCATCACCGGGACGTGCTTGGGTGCCGGATGGTCGGTGCTCATGCGCTGTGGCGCCCTTCGATCGGTGCGGAGCCGCCGGTCGTCCGGGAGCTGTCCGTCCATTTTGGCCCACTGCGCACCGCCGCCGGCGCGAGGGGCGGTCGCACGACGGCCCGTGGTCCCCGCCCGCTCAGGGGGAAGGACGTGACCGCCCGGCGCCGGGGAAGGTGCGCCAGGTGGCACGGAGCGGGTGGAGGCCGCGGGCCGCCTGCGCCGCCGCACCGGCCGAAAGGCCCGGTTGACGGGCTCCGGCGGGTGTGCTGCACTGCGCCGCAACTCTATCGCCAGGACCCCGCCAGTCAATGGCCCGCTCCGGCGCACCACCCGGGCGGCGGTATGGATCGCCGCAGGTCGTAGCCGTTCCGGCGGCCGGAGCGGGGTGGCCGGGCCGGTGGGGCGGCGCGGTCCACGCGCCCCGCAGGGCGGTGGCGGACAAACCCTGGCGAAGCGCCTACGGGGCCGTGCGGCTTGTCGATATGCACTCGGTCACAGCAAGCCACTCTGTAGCTCTCCGCCCCACCACGGCGGCCCGGATCGCACTAACGTCGCGGGTATGACAGTGACCCCCGACCGGCCCGTGCCGACCGCCGCTGCCGCCCCCGCCGCTTCCGGCATCACCGACCGCTTCGTGGCGGCCAACCGCGCGTACGCGGTGGACTTCCGCGACGGCGGCATGGATGCCCGCCCCGTCCAGAAGGTCGCCGTGGTGGCCTGCATGGACGCCCGCCTCGACCTGTTCGCCGCCCTCGGCCTGGAGCTGGGCGACGCCCACGTGCTCCGCAACGCCGGCGGCGTCGTCACCGACGACACCATCCGCTCGCTCACCATCAGCCAGCGCGCCCTGGGCACCCGCTCGGTCGTGCTGATCCACCACACCGGCTGCGGCCTGCTCGGCCTGACCGAGGACTTCCGCCGCGAGCTGGAGCAGGAGGTCGGCCAGCGCCCGCAGTGGGCGGTGGAGGCCTTCGTCGACCTCGACGGCGACGTCCGCCAGTCGATGCAGCGGGTGCGCACCTCGCCGTTCCTGCTGCACACCGACGACGTCCGGGGCTTCGTCTTCGACGTCCACACCGGTCTGCTGCGCGAGATCGCCTGACCCCGCGGGACCTCCCCGGGAGCCCCCTCACGGACCCGCCCCGGTGGCCCGGCCGACGCCGTCCGGGCCCCCTCCGCGCACCCCGGTTCCCGTCCCCGCCGCCGCCCTCCGGGGCAGAGGGTGACTTTCTCGCACCCCGCGGGGGAGAATGCGCCTGCCGGTCGGACCCCGAACCACCTGGGGCGGCCGGGCCGCAGGTCGCACCCGACGCCGGATCCGCCAAGGAACCGCCCCCGGGCGCGCCGCGTCAAGCATCGGGTGGGGGCCGGCCCCGGGAGGGGGCCGGGCGCAGCTGTGCCAGGGAGCGTACGGGTGACGAGCTACAACGATCAGGCCGGTCTCGAAGGTCGCGCGGACGACCGGGCCGGCGGCGGCCACCGGGTGGGGCTGCCCGAGCTGGCCGCGGTGGTCGACCGGGTGCGCGCCAACGTGGAGAGCGTGATCGAGGGCAAGCCGGAGGCCGTCCGGATCGCGCTGACGGTGCTGCTGGCCGAGGGCCACCTGCTGCTGGAGGACGTCCCCGGCGTCGGCAAGACCATGCTGGCCAAGGCGCTCGCGCGGTCCGTCGACTGCACGGTGCGGCGCATCCAGTTCACCCCCGACCTGCTGCCCTCGGACGTCACCGGCACCAACATCTACGACCAGCAGCGGCGGGACTTCGAGTTCCGGCCCGGCGCGATCTTCGCCCAGATCGTGGTCGGCGACGAGATCAACCGCGCCTCGCCGAAGACCCAGTCCGCGCTGCTGGAGTCCATGGAGGAGCGGCAGGTCACCATCGACGGCACCAGCTACGAGCTGCCCTCGCCGTTCATGGTCGTCGCCACCCAGAACCCGGTCGAGATGGAGGGCACCTACGCCCTCCCGGAGGCCCAGCGCGACCGCTTCATGGCCCGCATCTCGATCGGCTACCCCAGCCCCGAGGCCGAGTTCGCGATGCTCGACGTGCACGCCGGCGCCAACCCGCTGGACGACCTGCAGCCCGTCGCGCACGCCTCCGACATCCTCAAGCTGATCGACCTGGTGCGCACCGTGCACATCGCCGACCCGGTCCGCCGGTACGCCGTCGACCTGGTCGGCGCCACCCGCACCAGCCCCGAACTGCGCCTCGGCGCCTCCCCCCGGGCCACCCTGCACCTGGTGCGGGCCGCCCGGGCCTCGGCCGCGCTGGACGGCCGCGACTACGTCATCCCGGACGACATCCAGTACCTGGCCGTCCCGGTGCTCGCCCACCGCCTGATGCCCACCGCGGAGACCCAGCTGGGGCGGCGCACCGCCGAGCACATCGTCTCCGACCTGGTCGCCCGCCTCCCGCTGCCCCGCCCGCAGGGCGCCCCGGCCGGCCGGAGGGGCTGACGTGGCATCGTCCGGCAACACGTCGGACGTCCGCGCCGGACTGCGCGGCCTCACCACCCGGGGCCGCTCCTTCCTCGCCGCCGGTGCCACGGCGGTGCTCTGCGCGTACGTCTTCGACCAGCAGGCCCTGCTGCGGGTCGGCGTCCTGCTCGCGGCCCTGCCGCTGGCCGCCGCCCTGCTGCTGGTCGGCACCCGCTACCGGGTCGCCAGCGGGCGCCGGCTCAGCCCGCACCGGGCCGTGGCCGGCCAGGAGGCCCGGGTGCACCTGCGGGTCGACAACGTCTCGCGGGTGCCCACCGGCCTGCTGCTGCTGGAGGACAAGGTCCCGTACGTGCTCGGGCCGCGTCCGCGCTTCGTCCTGGACCGGGTCGAGCCGCGCGGCCACCGGGAGGTCTCCTACCGGGTCCGCTCCGACCTGCGCGGGCGCTACCCGCTCGGGCCGCTGCAGCTGCGGATCTCCGACCCGTTCGGGATGTGCGAGCTGGACCGGTCGTTCTCGGCCGGCGACGTGCTCACCGTGGTGCCGCAGGTCCAGCAGCTGCCGACCGTCCGGCTGACCGGCGAATGGGCCGGGCAGGGCGAGAGCCACACCCGGACCCTCGCCCTGGCCGGCGACGACGACGTGATCCTGCGCGAGTACCGGCCGGGCGACGACCTGCGCCGGGTGCACTGGAAGTCCACCGCCCGGTACGGCGAGCTGATGGTGCGCCGCGAGGAGCAGCCGCAGAAGGCGCGCGCCACCGTGCTGCTGGACACCCGGGAGGTCGGCCACCGCGGCAGCGGACCGGCGTCCTCCTTCGAGTGGGCGGTGTCCTGCGCCGCCTCGGTCGCCCTGCACCTGCTGGCGCGCGGCTACCAGACCCGGCTGCTCACCGACACCGGCGGCTCGGTGCCCGCGGCGGACGCCGGCGGGACCGGCAGCACCGCCGAGGTGTCCGGCCTGGTCCTGGACGCGCTCGCGGTGGTCGACCCGTCCGACGGCGGCGGGCTCACCCGGGCCGAGGACCCGCTGCGGGCCGGCGGCGAGGGCCTGCTGGTCGCCGTCCTGGGCGAGCTCGATGAGACGCAGATTGCCCGGCTCGCCCGGCTGCGCAGCCGTACCGGCGGGGCGGTGGCCCTGCTGCTCGACACCGGCACCTGGGGCGCCGGACTGCGGACGATCGCCCCCGAGACCGGCGCCGCCGAGTTCGAGGCCCGGGTGCGCCAGCTGCGCGCGGCCGGCTGGACGGTGCTGCCCGTCCGCGCCGGGGACTCCCTGCCCGAGCTGTGGCGCGCCGCCGAACGCGTCGAGGCATCCCCCTACCGAGAAGAGGCCGGCGCGTGACCCCCCGGGCCAAACTGACCGTGTTCGCGGCCCTGGCCACCGCCCTGGCCGCGCTCTGCCTGACCCCGGTGCTGGTCACCAAGGGCTGGATCAGCCACGCCCTGCTGGTGATCGCCGTGGTCGCGGCGGCCGGTGCGGGCCTGCGCCGCGCCCCGCTGTACCGCTGGGCGGTACCGCTGCTCCAACTGGTGGTGCTGTTCGTCCTGCTGCTGGTCGGCTTCGCCGGCCCGACCGCGCTGTGGGGCGGCGTGCTGCCCGGGCCGCAGTCCCCGGACCACCTGGGGGAGGTGCTCTCCACCGGCTTCCGGGACATCGGCGAGTACGCCATCCCGGCGCCCCCGACCGCGGGCCTGCGGCTGATCCTGGTCGGCTCGATCGGCCTGGTCGCGCTGGTGGTGGACACCGTCGCGGTGACCTACCGGCGGGCCGCGCTCGCCGGCCTGCCGCTGCTGGCGCTGTACTCGGTCGGCACCGGGCTGGCCGGGGACGACGGCAGCTGGCTCTGGTTCGGGCTGTCCGCCGCCGGGTACCTGCTGCTGCTCTTCACCGAGGGCCAGGACCGGCTGACCCGCTGGGGCCGGATCTTCCGGGGCAGCGCGCACGGCACCGAGAGCACCGGCAGCATCAGCCAGAGCGGCCAGCGGGTCGGCGTGGTCGCCCTCGCGATCGCGCTGCTGCTGCCGGTCTTCCTGCCGCGCCTGGAGGGCGGGCTGATCGACACCGGCACCTCCGCCGGGTCGGGCGGCTCCGGCGGCATCGGCTCCACCACCACCCTCGACCCGCTGGTGTCGCTGGCCGCCGCGGTGGCGAAGTCCAACGACACCGAGCTGGTCGCGTACCGGATGGACAGCGCCTCCGCCGCCACCACCTACCTGCGCACCGGCTCGCTGGACGAGTTCACCGGCAGCGAGTGGAAGCTCAGCTCGGCGTCCTCCGCCGTCGCGTACACGGACGGCATCAGCTTCCCCGATCCGCCCGAGGGCATGACCGAGCTGCGCTCGCCCCGCCGGATCACCGGCGACTTCGCCATCAGCCCCGCGCTGGAGTCCTCCTGGCTGCCGATGCCGTACCCGGCGACCCGGGCCGACGTGCCCGGCAAGTGGCGGGTGGACGGGCTGACCGGCACCGTGATGCCGGACAAGGGGCAGTCCACCCGGAAGCTGCGCTACCAGGTCACCGGCCTGGAGGTGCGGCCCAGCGCCGAACAGCTGCGCACCGTGCGCAGGGCCGACGGCACCCTGGCCGACCGCTACCTCAAGCTGCCGCCCGGCCTGCCGTCCGTCGTCCAGGAGAAGGCGCGCGCGGTCACCCGCGGCGCCCGCACCGACTACGACAAGGCGATGGCGCTGCAGAGCTGGTTCACCGGCCCGGAGTTCACCTACAGCACCTCGGTCGACCCGGGGAACGGCAACAAGGCGATCGAGAAGTTCCTGCAGGACCGGACGGGCTTCTGCGTGCACTACGCCTCCACCATGGCGGCGATGGCCCGCACCCTGGGCATCCCCTCCCGGGTCGCGGTCGGCTTCACCCCCGGCCGTGCCCGGGGCGGCGACCAGTACGTGGTGACCGGGCAGATGTACCACGCCTGGCCGGAGCTGTACTTCCAGGGCTACGGCTGGCTGCGCTTCGAGCCCACCCCCACCCGCGGCGTCCAGCCCGGGTACGCGGAGCCGGTGGCCGCGCCCACCGCCGCCCCGAGCCAGCAGCCCAGCACCGCGCCCGCGGCGAGCAGCGCCGCGCCGCAGCCGACCACCAGCAGCAGCTGCGACGCCAACCTGCGCCGGCAGGGCGAGTGCGGCGACGAGCGCAAGGCCGCGGGCGGCAGCACGGACGAGTCGCTCTGGGTGCTCTCCGGCCAGGCCCTGGCCACCTTCGGCACCGTGCTCGCGGTGCTCGGCCTGCTGCTCGTCCCGATGCTCTGGCGCATACGACGACGGCGCCGGCGGCTCGGCACCGGTGGACGGCGGCGCTCGGGCGGCGACGGTCCGCCCGCACCGACCGACGCCCAGGTGCTGGCCGCCTGGGACGAGCTGATCGACTCCGCCTGGGACCTCGGCATCCCCCCGGACGAGTCGCGCACCCCGCGCGCCACCGCCCGCCGGATCGCTGAGAGCGCCGAGCTGGACGAGGACGCCGCCGCCGCGGCCGGACGGGTCGCGCTGGCCACCGAGCGCGTGCTCTACTCCCGGCCGGCCGGCCATGCGTCGGCCGGTCACGCTTCGGCCGACCATACGCAGTGGTCCGCCACCCCGCCGGCGGCCGACGTCCGGCTGACCCGGGACGCCCTGCGGGCCCGGGCGGGCCGGGCCGGGCGGACCAGGGCGCTGCTGCTGCCGGCCTCCTCGGCCCAGCTGTGGTGGGGGATCTCGGACGCCGTCCTGGGCGTGCGGCTGGCGGTCGGCCGCGGGGCCTCCCGGGCGGCCGGGGCGGTCACCGGCCCGCTGCGGCGGGTGCTGCGGCGCAGGTCCTGACCCGTAGGGATCCGGACACGCCGAGGGCGGGCAGTCGTCGAC